>NZ_JBEPTL010000002.1:0-236940 GCF_040549465.1 Glaciihabitans sp. UYNi722
CCCACTCTTGTACCTCTGCCACACAAACATCATCGCCCACCCGCAAGGATTAACACGGGAACGCCAAAAATCGTCCAAAACACGCCGAAGACAATGAAATAAACACGACTGTAGTACTAGGCCGTCTTGTTCTGGCCAGGCTCGTACTCATCTTCTGAGTAGTCGTCTTCGTACTTGTCTGCCGAGTTGAATTCGGGCCATTTCTCGAGGTCTTCCTCGAGCTTCGGGTCGACGGGAGCCCCCGTGCCCGGATGCGTGAGTTCGCGTTCGAGCGCGTTGTAGTTGGTGTCCGGGCTGAAATACTTCAGCTCACGGGCGACCTTGGTGTGCTTTGCTTTTTGACGGCCGCGCCCCATGGCTTGACCCCCTCACGATTCCTGCCCAGACGCGCGATAAGTGCCTGGGGTTTAACCAACAAGGAACTGCAGAAAACTAAAGGCAACTTTAGCATGCACACAGTGCCTGCCCTGCGTGCTGTTAACGGTTACGGCTACGACGACTAACGTTGACGCGTGACATCCCCACCCGCGCAGACCTCAGTGGTGGTCATCGGCGCCGGACAGGCGGGACTCTCCGTCTCCTTCTACCTCAAACGACTCGGTCTGGAGCCTGGCCGGGAGTTCGTGGTGTTCGACAGGGGGCCTGGCACCGGGGGTGCATGGCAGTCCCGGTGGGAGGCCCTGCGAATCGGATCCGCCCACCGGATCAACGACCTTCCCGGCATGGACGAACTCGGCGTGAGCTTCGAGGACGCTGACCGCACTCTCCCCGCGAAAGACGTCGTCGCCGACTACTACGAGCGGTACGAGAAGCACTACGCCCTGCAGGTCAGGCGCCCGGTCGAAGTGAAGAAGGTCTTCAACCGTGGCGCGGAACTGGTCGTCGCCTACGACGACAGCGAGATCATCACGGATGCCGTGGTCAATGCCACCGGAACCTGGGGTTCGCCGTTCATGCCGTGGTATCCCGGCATGAACGACTTCCGCGGCCGTCACCTCCGTACCCCTGACTACATCGCCGCGGAGGAATTCGAGGGGCAGAGCGTGATCGTGGTGGGCGGTGGCACCTCGGCCACCGGTTTCCTGCTCGAACTGGAAGGGAGCGCCTCAGAACTCACCTGGGTCAGCAGGCGCCCAATCGAGTTCCTCGACGAGGGCGAACTCAACCTCGAGGCGGGTGCTTCCGCCGTCGCCAAACAGGACGAGGCCGCACGCGCGGGACGAGCCCTGCCGAGCATTGTCAGCGGCACGGGCCTGCCGCGCACCCGGCGCATCCAGGCCGGCATCGAGCGCGGCGTACTGGTCGCCAGGCCGATGTTCAGTTCCATCGAGGCCGACGGCGTGCGCTGGGACGACGGCACATTCCAGCGAGCGGATGCCATCATCTGGTCTACCGGTTTCCGCCCGGAACTGCGTCATCTGGCCCCGCTCAAGCTCCGTGAGAAGGAGGGCGGCGTCACTGTCGGCGCCGGCTCCTCCTGGAAGGATCCGCGCATATTCTTCGCCGGCTATGGGCCGCAGGCGAGCACTATCGGCGCCAATCGGGCCGGGCGCCAGATCGCGCGCCAGGTCGTCGCCATGCTCTCGAACCTCTAGCGCACGAGGGCCGCGCCGGTTCGGCGCGGCCCAGAACCTCAGCTGCCGCGCACTTCCTCCAGCTGGATCACGGCCCAGGAGAGTGCGGGCAGCGTCACCCTGAGGGTGTTGCCGTCGGCGGTCGCGCCATCGAGGGTGCGCAGGCCGACCTGGTCATGCTGTGCGAGTTTGTTCGAGGCGAAGCGGTCCGCGCCATCCGGTACCTGCAGCACCTCTGCGCGGATGATCCGTGACGCGGAGAAGCCGCGGAGAGAGACCTCGACTTCGGCGGAGTCGTCGAGCCCTCGGTTGGCGATGAAGAACGACGTGCGCCCGGTCTCCTCATCCCAGGTGGCGCTGACATCCACGACATCGATGTCACCGAACTGCTTGCTCTCATACCTGTCGGAGTTCACCGAGGTGCGCAGGATCTGGCCGCGGGCGAGCTCGGCCATCCGAGCGAACGGCCAGAAGATCGACTGGCGCCAGGCCGGTCCGTTCTCCTCGCTGCGGATCGGGGCGATCACATTCACGAGCTGGGCCTGGTTGGCAATCTTCACCCGGTCGCCGTGGCGCAGCAGGGAATTGAGCAGCGTACCGACCACCACGGCATCCGTCACGTTGTACTCATCCTCGATCACCCGCGGGTGCTCGCGCCAGACGCCGGATGCGGTGATGGCTTCCGGCTGGTCGTCGCCCTCGCGTCCGCCGTTGTACCAGACGTTCCACTCGTCGAAGGAGAGGTTGATGTGCTTCTTGTGCCTGCCTTTCGCCCGCACGGCGTCGGCTGTCGAGATCACCGATTCGATGAAGTAGTCCATGTCGACGGCGCTGGCGAGGAAGCTCCCCGCGTCATTGGACTCCTGGTAGTAGGCGTGCAGCGAGACGTAGTCCACCTCGTCGTAGGCGTGGGTGAGCACTGTCTGCTCCCAGGCACCGAAGGTCGGCATGGCGGAACTCGAACTTCCGCACGCGACCAGCTCGATGTTCGGGTCGACGAAGCGCATGGCCTTCGCCGCCTCCTGCGCGAGCCTGCCGTACTCGTCAGCGGTCTTGTGGCCGATCTGCCACGGTCCGTCCATCTCGTTGCCGAGGCACCACAGCTTGATGTCGAAAGGATCGGCGTCGCCGTTCTGCTTGCGCAGGTCGCTGAGGTAGGTTCCCCCGGGGTGGTTGGCGTACTCGACGAGGGAGCGCGCAGCATCCACGCCCCGGGTCCCGAGGTTCACCGCCTCCATCACCTCGACGCCGGCCTGGTGGGACCAGCCGACGAACTCGTGTAGGCCGAAGGCGTTGCTCTCCAGCGTGTGCCATGCCCCATCGAGCCGACGGGGGCGCTCGTCGACCGGCCCGACGCCGTCCTCCCAGTTGTAGCCGGAGACGAAGTTTCCGCCCGGGTAGCGCACCACTGTGGCGCCGAGTTCCTTTGTGAGGTCGAGTACGTCCTGGCGGTAGCCCTCCGGGGTCGCGGTGGGATGCCCCGGTTCGTAGATACCGGTGTAGACGCACCGCCCCATGTGTTCGACGAACGAACCGAAGAGTCGTGTCGGCACCTCCCCGATCGTGAACTCGCGGTCGACGGTGATGTGTGCACGTGGCATGGCGGTGCTGTCCTTCTGTTGAGGGTGATGGGTCGCGAACGGATGTCCGCTCAGGTGGTAACGGCCCTTCCGAAACATCATTACATCGTTAGAATGGCGATGCAAGCATTCCTGACCGAACTCGAATTCGAGGTTCAGAAGCGCTGCGTGCTCGCCCTGACTAGCACAGCGTGTGGAATGGTGGTGCGGGTCGGCTCGCGATGCCGATCTGTCATCCGAGTGGTGAGCAGATCGAACACTTTCCCGACGTAGAGCGACTTGTCGAAGCTCACCGTGGTGAGTGACGGACCGGTGTAGCGTGCCTCCGCGAGGTCGTCGAAACCCGCCACGCCCACGTTCTCCGGCACACGGATGCCGCGCTCCCAGAGCGCCCCGATGGCTCCGAGTGCCATCGAATCGGTGAAGCAAAAGTAGGCGTCGGCCACGTCGCCCGCATCGATCCGCGCACCGACGGCTTCGGCGGCATCCTTGGCACTCCAGCCCCGGCAGGAGATCTCCAGTGAAGGGTCATGCGGGATGCCGGCGGTAGCGAGCGCATTGCGATAGCCCATCATTCGCTGGCTGGCGGTCGACGTGTAAATGCTCCCCGGGGTGCCGACCGCCGCGATCCGTCGGTAGCCACTGTCGATCAGGTGCCTGGTCATGTCTCCGGCAGCGACGATGCTGTCGATCCAGACCTGGTCGGCCACGGTCTGCTCGACCTCGCCGATCAGCACGACGGGAGGTAGAGAGACAGCATTCTGCACGGCGCTGTCGGCGAGGGTCAGAGGATTCAGGATGAGTCCGTCGATGAGGTGTGCGCGGGCTCGCGTGACCAACTCCATCTCACGGGTGGGGTCGGCCGCCGTCTCCTCGATCTGGATCGACCAGCCGCGCTCGTGCGCCACCTCAACGAAGGCGTGGACCATCTCCGCGGAATATGTGGTGCCAAGGTCGGGCAGCGACAGAGCGATCACCCCGGATCGCCCGTTCCTCAGGCCACGAGCGCTGAGATTCGGTACGTAGTCCAGGTCGCGGATCGCCTGCTGCACCCGCTCGAGCGTGTCCGGCCGAACGAAGACCACGCCGTTGATCACGTTCGAGACTGTCTTCGGCGACACGCCGGCACGCGCTGCCACATCCTTGACCGTTGCGCGCACGATGTCCCCTTACCTCAGCCCCCATTATCGAACGAAACCCGGTTGAGCTCGCTCAGCGGTCGTCGGACCGGACCGTTCGACAGGTGATTCGGTCGGGGTTGGCTCGTCAACAGGACGGCTTGCCGCGGCGCGGCGGCTGCGTCCTGGTGAACGGACTCAGGACGGCGGCTAGCCAACCTCAATGGAGGCACCGGATGCTGCGGTGACCTCGCCGTCCGCGTGCACAGTGATCGCGACATCCGCGCCGCCGAGGCGCAGACCGCTGACGGTGACCGGCGTCCGCTAGCGACCTACTTGCCGACGGGCGTCTTCTTCGGCGCAGGCTTCTTCGCGGCCCCGTTCTTGACGGTGACCGGTGCGGCCGGCGGTAACGGCTTGCGCATGATCGGCCGCCGCGGTTCGCCGCGCCGGTCCTGGCCAGGAAGCGGACGATAGGGCCGGCCGTAGAGCGCCTTCGAGGAGTCGAGCAGCCATGGCACCAGCGCGATGGTGACGCCGTGGCAGAGCGCGAGCTTCTGGCGGATGCGGCGGGCCTTGTGGTTGTGCAGCAGGTTCTCCCACCAGTGGCCCACGATGTACAGCGGCGTGTAGACGGTCACGACCTCTGCGCCGTGTTCCGCGCGGTGGGCTTTGATGTACTTGATGAGCGGCATACTGATGTCGCGATACGGCGATGGCACGATACGCAGCGGAACTTTGATGTTCATCCGGTCCCACTGCTTGGAGAGCTCCTCCGACGCCCTGTCGTCGATGTTGATGTGAACGGCTTCGATGCTCTCGTGGCGGGCCGCGATGGCGTAGTCCAGGGCTTTCAGCGTCGGCTTCTGCATCTTGCCGACCAGCACGACGGCGTGGTCTCCGGTGGCACCGAAGGTCGTAGTGGCGTCGACCTCCAGGTCGCGACCCACTTGGTCGTAGTAGCGGTTGACTCGCAGCATCAGGTAGAAGAGAACCGGCATGATCGCGAAGACCAGCCATGCGCCGTGGGTGAACTTGGTGACGGTGACGACCACGAGCACGATCCCGGTGAAGAGCGCACCGGTCGCGTTGATCGCGCGGCTGCGATGGACCTGGCCGCGGTTCGCGCATCCGTTGCGCAGCATCCTGGTCCAGTGCACCACCATGCCGCTCTGGCCGAGGGTGAAGGAGACGAATACCCCGATGATGTAGAGCTGGATGAGCTGGGTCAGGTCGGCGCGATAGACCACCAGCAAAATGATGGCCGCAGCGCTCAGAACGAGCACGCCGTTCGAGTAGACGAGACGGTCGCCGCGGGTCTGCAGGGATTTCGGCGCGTAGGAGTCCCTGGCAAGAACCGATCCCAGAAGCGGGAAGCCGTTGAAGGCGGTATTGGCCGCCAGCAGCAGCACGAGTGCTGTCGCCCCCTGGATCACATAAAACATGAAGTAGCCGCCGCCGGGGAACACCGCGGCCGCGATCTGCGAGATCACACTGGTCTGCGGAGCCGTCGTGCAGTTCTTGAAGCCCTGCAGGTCACAGGCGATCTCTGCGTAGTGCACCCGGCTGATGAGCGCGAGAGCCATGATGCCGATGAAGAGCACGATGGCGATGCTCCCCATGAGCACCAGGGTGCCCTGGGCGTTCTTGATCTTCGGGCGGCGGAAGGCCTGAACGCCGTTGGCGACGGCCTCGACGCCGGTGAGGGCGCTACATCCGCTCGCGAATGCGCGCAGCAGAAGGAGTATGAAGGCGATCTGGGTGAGGCTCGCGGGATCTTTGACGGTGAAGGACGCGGATGCCGCCACCGGCGAATCGCCCATCGCGGTGCGGACGAGCCCGGTGATGATCATGACGCCGACGCTGGCGATGAAGAGGTAGGTGGGCAGGGCGAAGGCCTTGCTCGACTCGGCGACACCGCGGAGGTTCACGGCCGCCAGGATGATCACGAAGCCCACGGCGATCTCCACCCGCCAGGTGTTCAGCACCGGGAAGGCGGAGATGATGTTGTCCACCCCGCTGGCCACCGACACCGTCACCGTGAGGATGTAGTCGACCAGGAGCGCGGATGCCACCACGAGTCCGGCCTTCTCGCCCAGGTTCCGGTGCGCCACCTCGTAATCTCCGCCTCCCGAGGGGTAGGCCTTGATCAACTGTCGGTAGGACGTGACGACCACGATGAGCAGCAGCACGACGGCCGCAGCGACCCATGGGGCGAAGCTGAGAAAGGCCAGCCCGCCGAGGGTGAGAATGAGGAGGAGTTCCTGTGGCGCGTAGGCCACAGAAGACAGGGCGTCGCTCGCAAAAATGGGCAACGCCAAATGCTTCGGGAGGAGTTGGCCTTCGAGCTTCTCGGAGGCCAACGGTTCGCCGATCAGCCACCGTTTAGGTGACCGAACTTCGTTAGTCACGAGGGGCGAGCCTACACCTGCGGCGAGCGCTGTCAACAATCCGTCAACAAACGCTTGAACGCACCCCAGTATTCCCGGTCAGATCCGATCGGGTCGGTAAGGATGCCGTCAGCAGTCAGGCTATTTCGCGCCGTTCTCGCGCAGTGACTTGCGCACCGCGGCGAGCTGGCTGGTGAGCAGCGACACCGTGTTCTCCGGTAGCTTGCCGCCGGCCGCGAGCCCGCGAAGATCCGCGCGCACCTGGTGACGGAACTCGTTGAGCACCATCTCGGCCTCGCGCAACTGCATACCTCCCTGCTGTCGCTGCGGTTCCATCTTCACGGTGCGCCCGGCCTCGTGCGCCTCGGAGCGAGCCTCGCGAGCTGCGGAAGCCAGGTCCGCGCGCAGCGTCTTCATGGCGTCGTTCACGGATGTCCGCACCTCGTCCGCCAGGCGGCGTACAGAGTCCGTGACATCGCTTTCGATGCCGTCGAGCTCACCCTGGCGGTTTTCGAGTTCTGTGCGTCCGGCATCCGTGATCGCATAGACGGTCTTGCGCCCGTCGGTCGACTTGGTGACGAGGCCCTCCTCCTCGAGCTTGGCCAATCGGGGATAGATGGTTCCCGCGCTCGGAACATAGGTGCCGCCGAACCGCTCGCCGAGCGCCTGCATCAGTTCGTAGCCGTGCATGGGCTGGGAGGCCAGGATGCTGAGCAGGTACAGCCGCAGATGGCCATGAGCGAAGACCGGCGGCGTCATGCGCTCACCGCGTGGAGCACGGAGACGTTGCCGCTCACCGTGTTGGCCCTGAATTCCAGCCAGGTCTTGTCGAGGGTCCCGTACTTGCCGATGTACGAACCGCGCACACCCCTGATCTCGGAGTCATCGAGCTGCAAACGCCCGCTCACGGTGTTGATCTTGTACTGTGCCGGGATGCCGGGCTCAAGGCGGGCGGTGACATCGCCGCTCACGGTGTTGACGCGCACCTCGTCCGGTGTTCCGACGATGTCGAGAAAGACGTTGCCTGAGACGCCATCGCTGGTGAACTTCATGATCTCGCCGTTCGCGGTCACCTCTCCGCTCACGGTGTGGGCCGCGATCTTCCCGTAGTGGTCGCGCACGGCGAGCTCGCCGCTGACGGCGTTCAACTCGAGGTCACCGTAGTGGTTGTCGATGACCACGTCGCCGCTCACAGTGCTGATGCGGGCATCCTCGGTCAGTCCGCTGATCAGCGCGGCGGCGCTGACGACTCCGAACTTCAGTTCGACGTCTCGCGGCACCATGATGCTGACGTCGGCGCTCGCACTGCCGCGGAACGACCGGAAGACGTCGATGAAGTTGTCCCAGTTGAGCTGCGGGTGATCGATTTCGAGGGTGTCGCCGTCGATCGAGATCTTGAGCGCCTTGCCCCGCACGGAGTGCACCTCCACGCGAGCGCCCGGCTCGTCATGACCGACGATGTTCACCTGTCCGGCGATCAAGCTCACCTTGAGTTTGCGGATCATTTCGATGTCGATGACCTTCTCGCCGTCGACCAGCCACTTTTCCTGTGCCATGTTCGTACCTTTCACCGGGGATGCCGGGCATCCATTCGAGATATATCGCGTTTGCGTAAACTCAAGATATATCGCGAGTCAGGTTTGCGCAAGTGTCGGGTTCGCTCGCCGGTGCTCCGTGCTCCGTGCCCCCGTGCCCCGTGCCCCCGTGCCCTGTCGTACGGCGCGGGTCACCCACGTTCGCGCTCACCGTCCGCGTGTGCGCGGCGTTTTGTTATCCGCGCGGCGGCTACAACCTGCGCGCGGATAACAAAACCCCGCGCCAACTGGTTCGGGAGTCGGGAGTCGGGAGTCGGGAGTCGGGGTTCGGGAGCTGGGAGTCAGCGATTATCTCGCCGAGCTTGACATTGACGTAGCGTCAACCTTTAGCGTGGCATCACGAGAGGAGCAACGATGGACTGGCCGATTCAGGAGATCGCCCGACTGTCGGGAACGACGTCGCGCACGCGGCGTCACTACGACTGGATCAGCACCAGCTGGCCTGGCAAGCACCCGAATGCCCAGCAGTTCGTCGGTCTCGGCGAGATGTATGTCGCGGATGACCGCTTCGGCGCCAACTACGGCGGCGTCGAAGGAGCGAGCTTTGTGCGAGATGCAATGAAGGCCTACGCCGAGCGCAATCTCCGCTAGTTCTAGTACGAAGCGAACCAGTTCGAGGCTGCAGACCCGTTCTGATCTGCGCGGTCGATCGCCTGGGCGTTGGCCGCCGGATCCACCATCCGGGCTGCGGTGACGGCCGCGATTGCGAGCGCGCCCCAGGCGATTGCAGCCAGGATCATGATGACTCGCCGATCTCCAGGGGAGTGCTGGCGGCATCCGCCGACGTCTCGGCATCGCCTTCGACAACCCTGTTGCGCGGCGGCAGTTCCGGCACGCGGAGGAACGGCATCGTCAGGTTGACCATCGGTCCGACGAGCAGGGCGAATGCCAGCGTGCCGAAACCGACGTTGCCGCCGAGCAGCCAGCCGATGCCGAGCACCACCACTTCGATGGAGGTACGGACGATCCAGATGCGCCATCCCCAGCGACGGTGGATGCCGGTCATCAGTCCGTCGCGCGGGCCCGGTCCGAAACGCGCACCGATGTAGAGGCCGGTGGCGATGGCGAGTAACGCGAGGCCGCCGGCGAAGAGCAGTATCCGCGCCCACAGCTGATCGGGCTGCGGCAGGATCGTCAGGCCGAGCTGCGCGCTTGGGCCGACGAGCAGAACGTTGAGAAGGGTGCCGACTCCCGGTCGCTGCCGGAGGGGGATCCAGAGCAGCAGCACCGCGAGACCGATGATGTTCGTGACCCAGCCGAACTGGATGCCGGTGAGCCTGGCGACTCCCTGGGAGAGCACGTCCCACGGCGAGACGCCGACCTGTGCCTGCACCATCATCGCGATTGCGATGCCGTAGAGGAACAGCCCGACGAGGAGTTGGGCGATGCGGCGGGTCATCACGAGCGGAGCGGTCATAGTCACATCCAATTGCCTAATTGGTCTTATCACAAGATGCCAATTTGGGTATAGTGGCCCGATGGTATCCCTCTCGGCTCGACTATTGGCCTCTTTGCTGCGGGGCTGGCGAGAGTCCACTTCGGCCCCGGCATACACCGCGCTCGCCGATCGAATCCGCCTGCTCATCCTCGACGGTCGCATTCCACTCGGCACCCGCATCCCAGCCGAACGCGACCTCGCCGCCCAACTCGGGGTGAGCCGCACGACGGTGACCGCCGGTTACGGGGAGTTGCGGGAATCCGGATACCTCGACAGCATCCGCGGCTCCGGCAGTGTTGCACGCCTGCCCGCCCGTGCCCCGGTCTCGATCGACAATGTGCACGCCGGATACCTCGACTTCAGCAAGGCGGTGATGCCGGCCATCCCGGCGATCGGTGAGGCAGCACAGCGTGCGGCACTCGAATTGCCTGCCTACCTCGGCGACTCCGGATTCGATCCGATCGGCCTCCCGGCGCTGCGAGCCGCCATCGCGGACCGCTACACGGCTCGTGGCCTACCGACCGAGCCGGAGCAGGTGATGGTGACGATCGGCGCCCAGCACGCCATCGCGCTGCTGGCCAGAACTCTTCTCGCGCGAAGCGACAGCGCACTCGTGGAGTCGCCGAGCTACCCCCACGCCTACGAAGCGCTGCGACTCACCGGTGCACGTTTGGTGCCGGTGAGTGTGACGACGGATGACGGTTGGGACGAGGCAGGACTCGAGCAGGCCATCCAGCGCACCAGCCCGGCGATGGGCTACCTCATGCCGGATTTCCACAATCCAACGGGTCGCTCGATGTCGCCAGATCTCAAACAGCGGATGCTGGCGCTCGCCCGTGCGCAGGGAACCACCATCATCGCCGACGAGACGATGGCCGAGCTCGCGATCGACGAGGGAGAGGCACCGCTTCCCCTCGCGGCCTACGGACCGGCGGTGCTCATCGGATCGGTCGGCAAGACGGTGTGGGGTGGCGTGCGCATCGGGTGGATTCGCGCGGAGCGGCAGCTGATCCAACGGCTCACCAGGGCGCGCAGTGCCGGCGACCTCGGCACTCCGGCTCTCGAACAGCTGCTCGTGAAGAACCTGTTCGACCAGTACGACTCGATCCTCGAGACTCGCAGGATGCAGCTGAGGGAGGGCCGCGACTACCTCACGAAGGCCCTCGCCGGGGCTTTTCCCGACTGGTGTGTTCCCCATGTTGCCGGGGGTCTTACGGCATGGGTCAACATCGGTGCGCCGGTCAGTTCGCAACTCACTCTCGCCGCCCGCAACGAGGGCCTACTGCTCGCAGCCGGTCCGCGCTTCGGTATCGACGGTGCCTTCGAGAGATTCCTGCGGATCCCGTTCGGATACTCGCAGGATGAGACCGATCGCGCGGTCACGGCCCTCTCCGCAGCCTGGGCTTCACTTTCGCGGGGTCCGCTGCTCGACCAGAACTTCCTGGCCGAGGTCGTCTAAACCGTCGATTAATACTCCCGTCAGAGTACGCACGCTCCCAGCCGTCCCTGAGATACTTTTCGACAGGGGCACTACGTGGTGCGCAATTCTCATTGCCGCGCAGCGCGGCCAGTCGCAGTTCCAGGAGCTTTCACGTGCACTTTCTGTCCGTCTTCAGTCTCCGCAACCGGGCCCTCATCGCCCTGGTCACGATCGTCGTCGGAGTCTTCGGTGGTGTGGCACTCAGTTCCCTCAAACAGGAGCTGATCCCCTCCCTCTCGCTGCCTCAGGTGTACATCGTGACCGCCTATCCGGGAGCCTCGCCAGACGTCGTCGACACCGATGTGAGCGGACCGATCGAGGCCGCGATCCAGAGCGTGCCCGGTCTCGACTCGAGCACCGCGACATCCAGTTCCAACGCGTCGACCGTCACGGCATCTTTCACCTACGGCACCGACATCGCCACAGCCGAGCAGAAGGTGCAGCTGGCGATCAACCGCATCTCCTCGCAACTGCCGAAGGATATCCAGCCCAACGTTCTGACCTTTAATTTCACCGACCTGCCTGTCGTGCAGGTCGCCGTGACCAGCGATCTCGACCAGGCTGCACTCTCCGCGAAGCTCGACTCCGCGGCCATCCCCGACATCAAGAAGCTTGACGGAGTGAGCGATGCCAGCCTGCTCGGCACCACCGTGCAGCGCGTGGTCATCACCCCCGACCAGAACAAGCTGCTCGCCGCGGGTCTCAGCACGCAGGCCATCAAGAACGCACTCGAGGCCAACGGCACGCTGCTGCCCTCCGGCCAGATCACCGAAAACGCCAAGACCCTCACGGTGCAGGCCGGAACACGCATCACCTCCACCAACGACCTCGCAGCTCTCCCGTTGCTCGGCGGCTCAGCCCCGACGAAACTCTCCGACATCGCCACCGTCGCGATCCAGGATGACCCGGTCACCGGCATCTCCCGGGTGGACGGCGCGAAGGCGCTCACCATCCAGGTGTCGAAGGCACCGGACGGTAACACCGTCTCGGTCTCCAAGGAGGTTCGCGATCTCCTTCCGGACATCGAGAAGTCGATCGGCAGCAACACCAAGCTGAAGGTCGTCTTCGACCAGGCGCCGTTCATCCAGCAGTCCATCGAATCGCTTGCCACCGAGGGACTCCTCGGGCTCGTCTTCGCGGTGATCGTGATCCTGGTCTTCCTGCTGTCGATTCGTTCGACGCTGGTGACCGCGATCTCCATCCCGGTTTCGGTGCTGATCACCTTCATTGGCATGCAGGCATCCGGTTACACCCTCAACATCATCACCCTCGGTGCGCTCACGATCGCGATCGGGCGGGTGGTCGACGACTCCATCGTCGTCATCGAGAACATCAAGAGACACCTGACTCTCGGCGAGACCAAACTCAAGGCCATCCAGACCGCCGTACGCGAGGTGGCGGGGGCCGTCACGGCCTCGACGGTCACCACCGTCGCGGTCTTCCTGCCGCTCGCACTCGTGGGGGATGTGACGGGCGAGCTGTTCCGTCCATTCGCGCTCACCGTGTCGATCGCGCTCGCCGCGTCGCTCTTCGTGGCGTTGACCATCGTTCCGGTGCTCGCTTACTGGTTCCTTGGCAACAAGAAGACGCATCGTCATACGGAGAGCGCCGTCGCCGAACGGGCGGACGAGCTCGACACTCCGACCCGATTGCAGAAGGCCTACCTGCCGGTGATCCGCTGGACGCTCAAGCGCCCGCTCGCGACCATCATCGTCGCCATGCTGCTTCTCGGCGGCACCGGATTTCTCGCCGCCGGATTGAAGACCAACTTCATCGGAGGCAGTGGCCAGAACACTCTCACGGTGAGCCAGACGCTCGACCCAGGCACCAGTCTCGAGGCGAAGGACGCTGCGGCCAAGAAAGTCGAGGCGAAGCTCAAGGACATCAAAGGCATCACGACCACGCAGCTCTCCATCGGTTCCAGTGGCAGCTCGCTCAGCTCTGCCTTCTCGGGTGGAGGGGGAGCCACCAGCTTCTCGCTGACCACCGATTCGAATGCCGACCAGGAGAAGCTCCAGAGCCAGGTGCGCAAGGTGCTGGCCACCGTCAAGGATGCCGGCGCCATCTCGCTCTCCACTGCGGGCGGCGGAGGCTTCGCGTCCTCCAGCATCGACGTCGACATCACCGCGACCAGCCAGAAAGACCTGAACACGGCGGCGGACGCCATCCTCGCCAGGGTGAAGAAGCTGGATGTCGTGGCGGAGGCCTCGAGCAACCTCTCGGCCTCCCAGCCCTACATCGCCATCAAGGTTGACCGCCAGAAGGCTGCGGATGCAGGCCTCAGCGAGATCGCTGTCGGCGGCATCATCACGCAGGCCATGAACCCCTCGGCCACCGGTTCCGTCGTGATCGACGAGAAGACGCTGTCGATCTACATCGACAACACGAAAGCGCCGACGACCATCGCGGAGCTGAAGGCGTTCACGATTCCGACCGCCACCGGACTCAAGCCGCTCTCCGATCTCGCCACCGTCGAGACTGTCAACGGGCCGTCCAGCATCACCACGATCAAGGGCGAGCGCAGCGCGACGGTCAGCGTCACCCCGAACAGCAACGACACGGGCACGGCGTCGACGCTGGTCCGCACGGCTGTGGACAAGGTGAAACTGCCGGCCGGGGCATCCGCGTCTCTTGGCGGCGTCACCTCGCAGCAGGGTAATGCGTTCGGCCAGCTCGGGCTCGCACTGCTGGTCGCCATCCTGATCGTCTACGTGGTGATGGTCGCGACCTTCAAGAGCCTGCGCCAGCCGCTGCTGCTGCTCGTGTCGGTGCCCTTTGCAGCGACCGGTGCGATCGCGCTGCAGGTAATCTCCGGCATCCCGCTCGGTGTTCCGTCGCTCATCGGTGTGCTCATGCTGATCGGAATCGTGGTGACGAACGCCATCGTGCTCGTCGACCTCGTCAACCAGTATCGAAACCGGGGGATGAAGGTGGGCGAGGCGATCATCCACGGCGCGTCGCGTCGACTCCGCCCGATCCTGATGACCGCTCTCGCGACAATCTTCGCCCTGCTGCCGCTCGGCATCGGTCTGACCGGCCACGGCGGGTTCATCTCGCAGCCGCTCGCGATCGTGGTGATCGGTGGTCTCGTGTCGTCGACGCTGCTCACGCTGATCGTGCTGCCGGTGCTCTACTACCTGGTCGAGGGCGCGAAGGAGCGCCGGGAAGAATATCCGCCGCTTGGCGCTTCGGTGGTCACCCGCGTTCTCGCGATACTGGGCGGTGTGCTGTTAGCTGCCGGTATCGCGCTCGGTGTCGTCGGGACGATGAACGGGGCAGAGCCTCGCTCGACCGAGTTGCTGGGTAGCGCACTGGCCGCGGTGGTCGGTCTTGCTCTCCTGATTGCCGCTCTCGTGATCTGGTTGGTTCGCAGTCGGGGCAACCGTCGGCACCACCCGATCGGCGAAGTGTCGTAGCCCGCGCATGCCGAGGCCCTGTAGGGGAGGGGCTCAAGCGCCACGACCAGGAGAAAGACCAGCAGGATTTCGAGGCGGTTGCTCCGCTGCTGGAAGCGGATGATCGCGCCTGGCTTGCGGAGGCTGTCCGCTTGGCGCATCCGCAGGCCGACTGGGCAGACCGTCTCGTCGCCCTTCGGTAGCTAGGCTGGGAACGTGGCCACCCCCGATTTTGTCCTCGCCCTCCGTGAGAAGATCGGCCACGCACCGCTCTGGCTCTCCGGCGTGACAGCTGTCGTGGTACGAGACGACAAGGTGCTTCTCGTGCGCCGGGCGGACACTGGAGCCTGGACCCCGGTCACCGGCATCATCGACCCTGGCGAGGAGCCCGCGATCGCCGCAGAACGCGAAGTGCTCGAGGAGGCGAACATCGTCGCACGCACGGAATCGCTGGCCTGGGTGAAAACGCTCGCCATGATCCGGTATCCGAACGGTGACGAATCGCAGTATCTCGATCTCGTATTCCGCTGCAGCTATATATCCGGTGAGCCGTTTCCGACAGATGGCGAGAACACCGAAGCCGGCTGGTACCGGCTCGACACCCTGCCCGACATGGCGGATGAGATGCGTGCCCGGATCAGCGTTGCTGTCGAAGGAAACGCAGCAGCGCGCTTCGAGCGCTAGAGCGACTTCTCCATACACACACTGAGTTCGTCACTGAGCATGAGAAGTTCATAAGTCACGTTGTCGCTGACCCTGATCGATGGGTAGGTCTTCACCAGCGGGTAGACCGGTTTATTGGTGGAGGTCACCCGTTCCGACTGCGTGCCCGTGGGAGCGCAGGCTGCGAGCGCCAGGAGAATCGCTCCGAGTGCCAGCACCGTGAGCACGCGCGGGCGCCGCACACGGAATTTTCGCTTCATGATTCCGGCTAATCTAATGCGCTTTTTCGAATGATCAGGTAACGTAGTCCGGTCGGCTCTAGACATCGCGAAATCTTGCGAATGGGTTTGTAAGTCTTTCGGGCCGGTTTCCCTCACCTTCCAACTACTCCTTGGAACCACGTGGGAACAATCACGTATGTGAAACGGTCCTGGCCAAAGATTGCCCGGGTTCCAGCAGAAGTGCTGCTAGTTGGTAGTGCGCTGCCATGCAACTAAACACAACCCGGAAAGACCATCATGGCCACGAATTCATACAACGCGGGCAAGAAGCCCGCCTCAGGCCGACCTGCCAAGAAGTACAACACCGGAGCCTCGCAGCCCGGCAGCCGCAGCGAAGGACACCGCGGTTTTCACGGTGACGCCGCCCCGACGAAGAAGCGCTGGACCCAGGATGACCGTGCGGCGCGCACCGGCGATCGCCCAGCATCGGGCGACCGTCGCCCTAACTGGACGCCGACCAACGACCGCAATGAGCGTCCCGCTCGCACCGAGCGCCCAGCCTATGGTGACCGCCCGCAGCGCACCGAGCGTCCGTCGTACGGTGATCGCCCGTCCTACGGCGATCGCCCCAACCGCACAGAGCGTCCCTCGTACAACGACCGCCCGGCCCGGCCCGCGTACAACGACCGCAACGACCGTCCGGCTCGCACGGACCGTCCTGCCTATGGCGACCGTCCGCAGCGCACCGAGCGCCCGTCCTATGGGGAGCGCACCGAGCGTCCGTCCTACAACGACCGTCCGGCTCGCACCGAGCGCCCCTCCTATGGCGACCGCACGGAGCGCCCTTCCTACGGCGACCGCAACGACCGCGCTGCTCGCACCGAGCGTCCGTCGTACAACGACCGCGCTGCTCGCACCGAGCGTCCGTCGTATAGCGATCGCCCTGCTCGCACCGAGCGTCCCTCCTACAACGACCGCCCGCAGCGTTCGTTCGAGGATCGCGCACCACGCCGTGACAGCGACTTCTACCCGGCGAAGCATCAGGACACGAAGTCGGCATCCTTCGCGGCTCACGAGGACGTCGTTCTCG
This sequence comes from Glaciihabitans sp. UYNi722, assembly GCF_040549465.1. NCBI lineage: Bacteria > Bacillati > Actinomycetota > Actinomycetes > Micrococcales > Microbacteriaceae > Glaciihabitans > Glaciihabitans sp. UYNi722. The sequence continues at coordinate 16,545 of NZ_JBEPTL010000002.1, forward strand.
AGCGTCTCGAAGCCAAGGTGATCACCGCGGATGACGCCGTCGGCACGACCTGGAAAGACCTCGGCATCGGCGACAATATGACTCGCCAGCTCATCGCCATGGGCGCTGAGACGCCGTTCCCGATCCAGGCAGCCACCATCCCGGACGTCCTGTCTGGCAAGGATGTCCTCGGCCGCGGCAAGACCGGATCCGGCAAGACCATCGCTTTCGGTGCGCCGCTCGTCGAGCGTCTCATGGAGAACATGGGTGGAGCAGGCCGCAAGCCGGGCCGCAAGCCCCGCGCGCTCATCCTTGCCCCGACCCGCGAACTCGCCATGCAGATCGACCGCACCGTGCAGCCCATCGCCCGCAGCGTCGGCCTGTTCACCACGACGATCGTCGGCGGCGTGCCGCAGTACAAGCAGGTCTCCACCCTCCAGCGCGGCGTCGACATCGTCATCGCCACCCCTGGCCGCGTCGAAGACCTCATCGAGCAGGGTCGTCTCGACCTCAGCGAGGTCTTCGTGACCGTGCTGGATGAGGCCGACCACATGTGCGACCTCGGCTTCCTCGAGCCCGTGCAGCGCATCCTCGAAGAGACCAAGCAGGGCGGCCAGAAGCTGCTCTTCTCCGCCACCCTCGACAAAGGTGTCGCCACCCTGGTCAAGCAGTTCCTCAAGGACCCTGCGGTTCACGAGGTCGCCGGTGAAGACCAGGCCTCCTCAACGATCGACCACCGCGTTCTCCTCATCGAGCAGCGCGACAAGGGCCGCATCATCGAGGAGCTTGCCGGAGGCCAGGGCAAGACGCTGATCTTCGCCCGCACCCGTGCGTTCGCCGAGCAGCTCGCCGACCAGCTCGAGGATGCCGGCATCCCCGCCACCTCACTGCACGGTGACCTCAACCAGTCCCGCCGTACGCGCAACCTCCAGCTGCTCACCAGCGGCCGGGTCAACGTGCTGGTGGCGACGGATGTTGCGGCACGCGGCATCCACGTCGATGACATCAGCCTCGTGATCCAGGCGGATGCACCCGACGAGTACAAGACCTATCTGCACCGCTCCGGTCGTACCGGACGCGCCGGAAAGGTCGGCACCGTCGTCACGCTCATTTCGCGCTCGCGTCGCCGCCGCATGGACGAACTCCTCGGCCGCGCCGAGATCAAGGCGTCCGTCGTTCCGGTCGTTCCTGGCGACCAGCTGATCGAAGAGCTCGCCGCGCTGTAACCATCGAGTCGCCCCCTGAGCTTGTCGAAGGGAGCCGTCGAAAGGCGCTCGTCCCACTGGGGCGGGCGCCTTTCGCGTTGTCTCTCGCCGCCCAAGGGCCACGAGAGTCGCCAAGTGGCCTCCACGAGCGCCGCGGAGGGGCCATTTGGCGACTCTCGATTCCTAGACCGTCGCGTAGGACGGCGGCAGCAGGTTGCGGGCAGTGAGGCCTGCGAGGATGGAAGGATGCACCTCCGCCCCTTTGACCCCACTGACACCGACGCCGTGATCGCCCTCTGGACCGCCTGCCAACTGGTGCGCCCATGGAACGATCCGCGTGCCGACATCGTCCGCAAGATGACGGAACAGCCGGAGCTGTTCATCGTCGGGGAGATCGACGACAGACTCGTCGCCACCGCGATGGCGGGTTTCGACGGGCACCGCGGCTGGGTGCACTACCTCGCCGTCGATCCCGACAGCCGGCGTTCGGGACTCGGCCGCCAGTTGATGGCGGAGGTCGAGCGACTCCTCCGCGAGGCCGGATGCCCGAAGCTCAACCTCCAGGTGCGCTCCGACAATCTCGCGGTGCTTGGCTTCTACCGGGGTCTCGGCTACGGAGAGGACCAGGTGGTCAGCCTGGGCAAGCGCCTCATCCTCGACGAGAGCTGACGAACGAGAGCTGACGAACGAGAGCTGACGAACGAGAGCTAGTGACGAGAGTTGCCGCCCTGATGCCATTGAGAAGCACCGCTACTCAGTGGCATCCACATCACCTGTTGGACAGATGACTCCGGCAGGAGAAACATGGAAGTCATGGACTACACACATCTGGGCCGTTCAGGCCTCAAAGTTTCCCGATTGTGCCTCGGCACGATGAACTTCGGTCCGCAGACGAGCGAAGCGGACTCGCACTCGATCATGGACTCGGCCCACGAGTACGGCATCAATTTCTTCGATACCGCCAACGGTTACGGCGGCAGCCTCGGCAAAGGCGCCACTGAGCAGATCGTCGGTCGCTGGTTCGCCAAGGGCGACAACCGTCGAGAGCACACGGTGCTCGCCACCAAGCTCTACGGCGACATGACCGACTGGCCGAACGAAGGCAAGCTCTCGGCGCTCAACATCCGCCGTGCGCTGGATGCCAGCCTGAAGCGTTTGCAGACCGACTACATCGATGTCTACCAGTTCCACCACATCGACCGCGATACCCCGTGGGACGAGATCTGGCAGGCCATGGAGACCGCTGTCGCCCAGGGCAAGATCCTCTACAACGGCAGCAGCAACTTCGCCGGCTGGCACATCGCGACCGCCCAGGAGGCCGCACGCAAGCGCAACTACACGGGCCTGGTGAGCGAGCAGTCGATCTACAATCTGCTGAAGCGCGAGGTAGAGCTCGAGGTCATCCCGGCCGCGCAGGCGAACGGTCTCGGCATCATCCCGTGGTCGCCGCTCAACGGTGGGCTGCTCGGCGGCGTAGTGCGCAAGGAGCGCGACGGCGTGCGTCGGCTGGAGGGCCGCTCGGCCGAGGCCGTGGAGGAGAACCGCGCTGCGCTCGAAGAATACGAAGCATTCGCGGATGAACTGGGCCACGAGCCAGGCGACCTCGCCCTGGCCTGGCTGCTTCATCAGCCCGCGGTCACGGCGCCGATCATCGGCCCGCGCACGCAGGAGCAGCTCGACGGCGGCGTGCGTGCGCTCGCGATCACGTTAGACGCCGACGCACTCACGCGCCTCGATGCCATCTTCCCCGGCCACAAGCCGGCTCCCGAGGATTACGCCTGGTGAAGACGAGACGAATCGCCGATCTCGACGTCAGCGCAATCGGCCTCGGCGGCATGCCGATGTCGATCGAGGGACGCCCGGATGAGGCCCGCTCGATCGCCACGGTCCACGCGGCACTCGACGAGGGCGTGACCTTATTCGACACCGCCGACGCTTATCACCGCGACGCCACCGAGGTCGGCCACAACGAGTCGCTGTTTGCGAAGGCGATCGCGTCCTGGGGTGGCGACACAACGAACGTGCTGGTGGCCACCAAGGGCGGTCATCTGCGCCCGGGGGACGGCAGTTGGACGATCGACGGGCGACCCGAGTACCTCACCCAGGCTGCTGAGGCTTCGCTCAGGCGACTCGGCGGTGACGCCATCGGGCTGTACCAGTTTCACCGGCCAGACCCGAACGTCGCCTACGAGGATTCGATCGGTGCGATCCGCGACCTGCTGGATGCCGGCACCATCCGCCTGGCCGGAATCTCGAACGCGAACCCTGAGCAGATCCGCCTCGCGCAGGAGATCCTGGGCGGCCGTCTCGCCTCGGTGCAGAACCAGTTCTCGCCGAACTTCCGCAGCAGCGAGCCGGAGCTGGCACTTGCCGACGAACTGGGCATCGCCTTCCTGCCGTGGAGCCCGCTCGGCGGCATCTCGTCCGCAGCCGCGCTCGGTGAACGTTTCGCGCCGTTCCAGGCGGTGGCCGACGCCCGCGGACTCACGCCGCAGGTGATCGCCCTCGCCTGGCACCTGTCGAAGTCGCCGCACGTCATACCGATCCCCGGTGCGACACGGCCGGAGAGTATTCGCAACTCGGTGCAGGCGGCCGACGTCAGCCTCTCGGCGGAGGAGCTCGCGACACTCGGTTGACGCAACATACGGAACGGCGCTCACCTCTTGAGGTGGGCGCCGTCGTCGCGTCTGGGTCAGGCGTTCTTTTGTGCCAGCTGGTCGAGGAACGCCGCCGCCGCGGGGCTCGGCTCCTCGGCCGCGGCGACCACAACTGTCCACTCCGGCATGTCGTCGGGCAGGGCGATGGCGCGCAGCACGCCAGGTCGCTTGGCCGCGAAGGACTGCGGCACGATAGCCACACCCAGGTTGTAGCCGACGAGATCGAGCAGCGGATGCACGTCGTTGACCTCCATCGCGGCACGGTAGTCGAAACCGGCGGCGGCGAAGGCGCGCCGGGCGAGCACGTGGGCTCCCCAGCCCGGCTGGAAACCGATCAGTGTTTCAGCGTGAACCGATTGCAGGTCGATCTCGTCGCGTCTGGCGAAGCGATGATCGGGGTGACACAGCACGACGAGTTTCTGCGTGGTGAGCGGACGGAGCCGCACGCCGGCCGGAGTGCTGCCGGTGACGACGACGAGCGCGACATCCACCCGTCCGGTGGCGACGCTTTCGAGGATCTCAACGGAGCCCTCATACCGCAATCTCACCTCGACGCCCTCGTTCGCCGCCCTGAAGCGACCGAGTTCGGCCGGCAGATCGACGGAACCGACACAGGGCTCTGCGCCGACGGTCAGCCTGCCGCGCACGAGTCCCCGGACCGCGGCCACGGCGTTCTGCGCGGCGGCGGCGCTCGCTAGCGTGCGCATCGAGTCGGCCAGCAGGGCCTGGCCGGCGGCGGTCAGCTCGACCCGGCGGGTGCTGCGGGTGAAGAGCGAGGTGCCGAGCTCCAGCTCGAGCGCGCGGATCGAGGCGGAGAGCCCCGACTGGGAGATCTGCAGCAGTTCTGCCGCCCTGGTGAAGTGTCGCTCGTCGGCGACCGTGACGAAGTGCTCGAGCTGGCGCAATTCCATTCAACGATCCTATCGATGGATGCCGCGGCGTTCAGAAGTGCGCCGACTTGACCGTGCCAGAGAAAAACCGATGGTGCTGAACCGACCGACGTTATCAGGCCAGCGCGAGCAGCACCGCCGCAGCCAACGCGAGCACCAGTCCCACGATCTGCACCGGTGCGATCCGCTCCTTGAGCACGACGGCAGCGAGGATGATCGTTCCCGCGGGATAGAGGGCCGTCAACACCGACTGAATGGTGAGTTCGCCGAGACGAAGACCGAGCAGCAGGATGACGTTGGCCGAGGCATCCACGATTCCGCCGATGATCGCCAGCACGATTCCCGGCCGCCAGCCCCCGGCCGCCGGCCTTTTCGACCTGCGCAGCAGCCACACGACGCCGACCGCGCCGAACATGATGATCGCGTTGACGGCGCGATTCATGATCAATGGGATGACGCCGGAGTCGTCGGGGGTGAGGTCGATGAGGATCAGGAAGACGCCGATGAGCGCACCGGCAGCGATCGCCATGAGGAGCGATTTCGGCGAGGGACGGACGGCACCCTTCTCCGGGACGAAGCCCACCAGCACGACGGCGACGAGTGCGACCCCGATGGCGATGTAGGCGACGACGCCGAGTCGCTCCCCGCGGAGCACGCCCGCCAGCATGGGCACGACGGCCGAAACCAGAGCGGTCAGCGGCGACAGGATGCTCATCGGTCCAATGGCGAGACAGGCGTAGAGCAGTGAGATGGCGACGGCGCCCGTCGCACCCGAGATGGCACCCAGCAGCACGGCCTGCGACGACCACTGCCCGCCGATGACGGGGAACATCGCCAGGAGTAAGACGAGGCCGGCCAGTCCTCCGATGGCCGTCACCCGGATCGGGCTGATGCGCCTCGAGGCGACGCCGCCGATGAAGTCCGCCCCGCCGTAGACGAATGCGCCGGCCAGACCGACGAGAACAGCGAGCATGGCGGGCCAATCTGACGGGAGAGTTCCACGCTAGTGGTTAACGCTCGGTGACCAGTTCGTGCGAACCCTTGGCCTCGGGCGCTCCCGCGGGTTAGTGTGCCAATGACCCCCGACCGGGGGGTGCGCCCGCCTGTCTGCCCAATGAAGGAGACCCCGGAGTCATGGCACCATTCTCATCCCGTCCCGGCCGCATTTCGATTGCCGCGGTCGCCGCAGCAATCGCTCTCGGAGTTTCCGGTCTCGCCGCCCCGGCCGCGCTAGCCGCCGATGCGGCGGTGAACATCGACATCCTCAGTTTTAACGACTTCCACGGTCGCCTCGAGGCGGCGACCCCCGCCGCGGGAGCAGCAGTGCTGGGTGGCATGGTCGATTCCTACCGGGCGGCCAACCCCAACACGCTCGTCGTCTCCGGCGGCGACTCGGTCGGTGCCTCGACCTTCACCTCCTTCATCCAGAACGACCAGCCGACCATCGACGCGCTCAACCAGATCGGCGTCGACGCGAGCGCCGTCGGCAACCACGAGCTCGACAAGGGCCAGGCCGACCTCACGGATCGCATCATCCCGGCCACCAACTACCCGCTGCTGAGCGCGAACATCTACGACAAGACCATCGGCCAGCCAGCCTTCGACCAGTACGCGCTCAAGCAGGTGGGCGGCGTCACCGTTGGTTTCATCGGAGCGACGACGGATGAGACCCCCTCCCTCGTGAGCCCGGCCGGTGTCGCGAACCTCGAGTTCCGCGACATCACCACCGAGGTCAACAAGGTCGCCGACCAGCTCAGCGACGGCAACCAGGCCAACGGCGAAGCGGATGTTATCGTGCTGACCGTGCACGAAGGCGCGGCCGACGCGACTCTCGCCGCCGCAACCGGCGATTCTGCTTTCGGCAAAATCGTGAACGGACTCGATGCCAACGTGGACGCCATCGTCTCCGGTCACACGCACCAGGCGTACAACCATGAGATCGCCATTCCGGGCACCGATCGCACCCGTCCCGTTCTGCAGGCCGGCAAGTACGGCGAGAACTACGGCCACATCGCACTCTCGGTCGACCCGACCTCGCACGCGCTGCTCAGCATCAGTTCAGAGGTCAAGCCGCTCTTCGGTGCTTTCGCGCCGGATCCGGCGGTGGCCCAGATCGTCGCCGCCGCTGTTGCCGCGGCGAAGGACAAGGGCTCCGCTCCTGTCGGCACCATCACGGCAGACTTCAACCGCGCCAGCCAGGCCGACGGGATCACCGAGAATCGCGGTGGAGAGTCGACCCTCGGCAACTTCGTCGCCGACGTGCAGCAGTGGGCAGCGAAAGACGGCGGCGCCCAGATCGCCCTGATGAATCCGGGCGGACTGCGCACCGACCTGAAGTACGCCGCCAGCGCGACCACGCCCAATGACATCGACGGTCGCGTGACCTACCAGGAGGCGGCGAGCGTGCAGCCCTTCGCCAATACCCTGGTGACGGAGACGCTCACCGGCGCCCAGCTGAAGCAGTTGCTGGAGGAGCAGTGGCAGCCGGCAGCGGCCACCAGGCCATTCCTCAAGCTCGGCGTCTCGGAGGCTCTGAAGTACAGCTACGACCCGAGCGCAGCCGTCGGCAGCCATATCACCGCGGTCTACGTCGACGGCACTTTGGTGCAGCCGACGGACAACTACAAGGTGGTGGTGAACTCCTTCCTCGCATCGGGTGGTGACAACTTCTTCACCCTCGCCAAGGGCACGAACGCCGGCGACACCGGCAAGATCGACCTGCAGAGCATGGTCGACTACTTCGTCGCGAACCCGACGGCCTCGCCCAACTACAAGCAGCGCGCGGTCGGCGTGAAGGTCTCGGCGCCGGATGCTGACGGCTACAGCGCCGGCGACACCGTCACACTCGACCTCTCCTCGCTGCTGTTCAGCAACGGCGAACCCAACACGCGAACCGCAGTGGTGAGCGCGGGGGGAACCGAGCTCGGCTCCGCGGTGATCGACCCCGCGATCGTCAACCTGACGGATGAGGTTGGCCGGGCATCCGTGTCCGTCACCGTTCCGGATGGCACGCCGGCCGGAACCCTCAAGCTGAACGTCTCTGTTCCTTCGACCGGCACCTCGATCGATGTGCCGATCGAGGTCACGGTGCCGGCCAAGCCGATCACCACCGTGACGCAGCCCACGATCACCGGTAAGGCTCGGGTCGGTGGCACGCTGAGCACCGACGGCGGAAAGTGGAGCGTCGACAACCCGTCGCTCTCCTACCAGTGGAGCCGCAACGGCACAGCGATCGAAGGGGCCACCTCGGCGAAGTACGCACTCGTCCCGGCGGATGCCGGAGCATCGGTGACCGTTACTGTGACGGCGAAGGCCGATGGCTTCACCGACGGCACGGCCACCTCGGCGGCGGTCATGGTGAGCAAGCTGTCGTCGTCGATCTTCGCATCGCCCGACCGCATCCTCGTAAGTCACAGGGCACCGGTGACCTACACGGTCAGGGTCGACGGCAACGGCGTGCCGCCGACCGGAGACGTGGTCATCTACGACGGCCGCAAGGTGCTGGCGACGGCCACGCTGACCGCGACCGACAACGGACGAATCACAGTCACGGTGCCGCCGCTCAGCCGCGGACTGCACTTTCCGATCGCCACCTTCGGTGGCAACGGCCAGCTGAAGAACTCGGTCTCCTGGCCGAGCGTGCTGCTCGTCTACTGACCCCACCCTGTGCGCTGTCGTTTCGGCGGTTCGCTGCTTCCGAGAAGGCAGCAGACCGCCGAAACGACAGCGCACGCGGCTCCCCCACACTTCATCCTCTAGGCCCGGCGCGTGGAGTTCTCCTATCACCGCCTGGCGCGGTCGTCGCCCTCGTACCGGTGGTGGAAGCCCCTCATCGTCGCGCTGATCGCTATCGGGTTTTACGTCGCCCTGACGATCATCCTCGTGGTGCTCTTCGTGATCGCGGCGCTCGCCGTTCCCTCCATCAGCACCGAAATGCTCAAGCTGGTGTCAACCGGCGTGATCGACAACAGCTCACCGGTGATCCTCGCCTTCTCGCTCGGGTCGGTGGCGTTGATCCTTCCCGCGATCTGGTGTGCGCGGCTCATCATGGGTCCGCGTCCGGTCGGGCTGCTCTCCTCCGTCGCCGGTCGGCTGCGCTGGAGGTGGATGCTGCGGCTCCTCGTGCCCGTGGTCGTTGCGTACGGCGCCTCAACCCTGTTCTCCTCGCTCCTCCTGCCGCTGTTGCTGGGTGAACCGCTCACGGCACCCGCGATCCGTTCCGACACCTGGATCATCGTGATCGTCGCCGTGCTCCTGGTGCCGCTGCAGGCGACGGCGGAGGAGTTCTTCTTCCGTGGCTACCTGATGCAGACCTTCGGTGGCTGGCTGAGGCATCCGCTCTTCGCGATTCTGCTTCCTATCCCCTTCTTCACCTTCGGTCACGATTACGACATCTGGGGACTGCTCGACGTGACTGTCTTCGGCGTGACGGCCGCCTGGCTGGTCTGGCGCACCGGCGGGCTGGAGGCGTCGATCGTGGCGCACGTCGTCAACAACACCGTCATCTTCGTGATGGGCGGCTTCGGGCTCGTCAATGTTGACTCGAAGACCGGCAGCTGGGGCGAACTGGTGGTCTCCGCCGTCACGCTGGCGCTCTATTCCTGGCTGGTGCTGGTCGCGGCGAAGCGCTTCGGCATCGCCAGGACGCGCGTTGTCGGAGCTCCTCTCCCCGAGCCGGCGCCGCTTCCCGCCTGAGTCCACAGTTGGCTCGTTCGAGACTCGCTGTCGGCGCCCGCGATTAGACTCGCGGGGTGAGTTGGAGCGCGGAGATCCCCTGGGATCCGGATATCGAGGCGCCACCCGACCCCTGGGACGAACCGCCGCCCTTCCCCACTGATTCGGAGATGTCGGACGCAGAGCTGTCGGCGATCGAGCGCGCGCCGGTGACGGCTGCCACACCTCGCTATGCCTCCGCGGAGGAGGCGCTGCACACCGTCTTCGGGTACGACGCGTTCCGCGGTGAACAGGCGCAGATCATCCAGCAGGTGGTCGACGGTGGTGATGCCCTCGTGCTCATGCCGACCGGCGGCGGCAAGTCGCTCTGTTACCAGATTCCCGCACTCGTGCGCGAGGGTACCGGCGTCGTCATCTCGCCGCTCATCGCCCTCATGCAGGACCAGGTGGATGCCCTCTCCGCCGTCGGCGTGCGCGCCGCGTTCCTCAACTCAACCCAGGATTCGGCCCAGCGCACCGCCGTCGAGCGTGCCTTCCTGTCCGGCGAGCTCGACCTGCTCTACCTCGCGCCGGAGCGCCTGCGCGTCTCCGCCACCGCCGATCTCCTCGACCGAGGGGTCATCTCGCTCTTCGCCATCGACGAGGCGCACTGTGTGTCGCAGTGGGGCCACGACTTCCGACCCGACTACCTGCAGCTCTCGATGCTGCACGAGCGCTGGCCGGCGGTTCCGCGCATCGCGCTCACAGCGACCGCCACCGAGCAGACCCATCTCGAGATCCAGAAGCGGCTGCAACTGGCCGATGCACGTCATTTCGTCGCGAGCTTCGACCGCCCCAACATCCAGTATCGGATCGCCGCGAAGAACGCCCCGCAGCAACAGCTGCTCGAACTGCTGCGCAGCGAACATGCCGGTGACGCGGGCATCGTCTACTGCCTGTCGAGGGCGTCCGTGGAGAAGACAGCCGAATTCCTCGTGCAGAACGGCATCCCGGCCCTGCCCTATCATGCCGGGCTCGACTCGCGCCTGAGGGCGGCCAACCAGTCGCGCTTCCTCCGCGAGGATGGCATCGTGATGGTCGCGACGATCGCCTTCGGCATGGGTATCGACAAACCCGATGTGCGTTTCGTCGCCCACCTCGACCTGCCCAAATCAGTCGAGGGCTATTACCAGGAGACCGGTCGCGCCGGCCGCGACGGACTCCCGTCGACAGCCTGGCTCGCCTACGGCCTGCAGGATGTCATGCAGCAGCGTCGCATGATCGACTCGTCAGAGGGAGACGCAGAGCACCGCCGTCGGCTCGGCACCCACCTCGACGCCATGCTCGCCCTCTGCGAGACGGTCGAGTGCCGGCGGGTGCAGTTGCTCGCCTACTTCGGCGAGATCTCGACGCCGTGCGGCAACTGCGACACCTGCCTTTCACCCCCTGAGGCCTGGGACGGCACCGTTCCCGCGCAGAAGCTGCTCTCCACCGTCGTGCGGTTGCAGAGGGAGCGCAACCAGAAGTTCGGCGCCGGGCAGATCATCGACATCCTGCTCGGCAAGACCACCCCTCGCGTCACGCAGTACGACCACGGGAGCCTGAGCACGTTCGGCATCGGCACAGAGCTCGGCGAGCAGGAGTGGCGCGGCGTGGTTCGCCAGCTCCTCGCGCAGGGCGTTTTGGCGGTCAACAGTGACGGCTACGGAACACTCATCACCACGGAGTCGAGCGCTGCGGTTCTCGGCAGCCAGCGCAGCGTGATGCTGCGGCGCGAGCCCGAACGCCCAACCCGTGCGGCCAGGGCGCGGCGCACGGCACTCGCCGATCTGCCGGCCTCGGCGGCGCCCGTTTTCGAACAGCTCCGCACCTGGCGCGCGGCGGAAGCAAAAGAGCAGGGCGTGCCCGCCTACGTCATCTTCCACGACGCGACGCTTAGGGAGATCGCCACCGGCATCCCATCTACGCTCGCCGAACTCGGCACGATGAGCGGCGTCGGTGAGAACAAACTTGCCAAGTACGGCGAGGCGATCCTGGGAGTGCTCGGCGCCGCTGGATAGAGCGGTACGTGCCTAAGCCTGCGCTTCGACGATGCTTCCCGCTCCGGCGGTGATCGCGTCGAGGGCCCGCCGAAGCTGCGTGCTCGAGGTGTGCATCGTGTACGGAAAATAGACCACCTCGACCCCGATCGCCGCGAACTCTCGCTCGAGCCGTTGGCCCCTGTCAGTGCCGCGCCAGTCGTCGCCCTTGAAGAAGACGTTGAATCCGACGTCACGCCAGGTGTCCAGCTTGTCAGGGAGGACCTCGGCGCGCGCCTCATCCACGTAGCTGATGTGGCTGACGATCTCGAGTCGTTCAGCGAGCGGGATAACCGGGGTGATGCCCTTAGTCAGTTGCAGCATGTCGTCGGAGACGACGCCGGCGATCAGATAGTCGCACTGGCTCTTGGCGTGCTTGAGGATGTTGAGGTGGCCGACGTGGAACAGATCGAAGGCACCAGCGGCATAGCCGACTCGTGGGCTCACGAATGCTTCACCTTTCTATTCGGGTTGAAAGGGTAGAACAGCGCTCGGGTAAGCGCAGGGAGACCTAAACTCTAGCTGCGAACCGGTCCGATTAGCGACTAATTCGGGCTCATGTCACCTGAAAGGGGGATACGGATGTCGACATATTGCAATCAATCCGTTATTCTTCGTATCAACCCGCTCGACTACCATGCGGAGTCGGCTTACCTCTGTCGTACTCCCACGAATCCGCATAGGAACCCCGTCTATCGTGCATACCGCTAAGCACAAGCGCGCCATCGTCCACCATTCCCGACGTCGTTGGGTTATCGCTGGCACTTCGGCTCTCTCAATTGCAGTTGTTACTGCCGGGCTTGTAGTCGCGGTCGCTCCAGCACACGCTCAAACCTATGTCGCCGACAGGGCAATCGTCTCCGATAACCTCAATCGCCTCATAGCCCAGGGTTGGGGCTCGGCCCAACTGGGCGGCAAATACAGTTATTCAGAACCTGCGTCCTTTTCGTCCAATGGGACGGCGGGCGTCGCGGCCGCACCGCGGCCAGGATCATCAGTGACGGCGGTGCTGCCCTCGACCTCGGCACTTGATGCGATCGCGCGGACCACTCTTATAGTGCCGAGTCTTCCCAGCAAGGGAAACGGTATCTACACCGGAATCCGCCTGCGATCGTCGTTCAGCGGCTATTACCTGGCTCAGGTACGCCTTGCGCCCAATGGCACCGCCCTAGTTTCGACGGCGCGGGTCAACCGTAAGTCTGGAGCGCAGACCAAACTCTCCAAGGAGGTGGTTGCTCTGACTGGTCTTACCGCGGGGAATCGTATCTCGCTCGAATTCAGTACCGCCGGCCGTGATCCGGTGGCTTTGGCTGTTCGAGCTTGGCGTTCGGGCGCCGTTACGCCGGCCTGGCAGGTGGCGGTGAGCGACTCGAGCGCTGAGCGTATCCAGCAAGCCGGATCGGTCGCGCTGTGGTCCTACATCTCCAGTTCGAGTTCAGCGCGCAGTGTGGCCTTCGATGAGCTGAAGGCCTACACCCTAAAACCGGTAGTTCCGGGCGTTCCGTCTCCATCGGGCAGCCCCACTTCGACCCCGACGGCTCCGCCGACACCGACGAACCCCGAACCGACAAACCCGGAGCCCACCAAGCCGACCACGCCGCCTGTGCCGGGGAATGCCATCACCTACTCCTCACTTGTTGCTAACAATTCGTTGACGGCAACCCTGGGTCAGGTCCCGGTGGGTAAAGAGGTTCACTTCAAGGCGGGCACCTACAGCGCGACAGACTTTGATACCAACAAGATCGCGATTTTCCCATTGCCGAATGTGCGAGGAATCGTTGGTGCGGGTAGTGGCAAGACGCTCTTCCAGCTTGTGCCTCATTCATCGACGAAGGCCGCATCCGTTCCTTCGCAGTCGACCGCGCCGGTGGGTACGAACCAGTTGTACCTGATGCGTGTGGGCGGATACGGGCCGAATGGGGAGGGCCTCCCCGCCAACGTTCCTGTGCACCTTGCAGATTTCTCGCTCGTCGGCACGGAGCAGGGTCATCTCTACAACGGGCTGATGCTGCACTACGCCGATAATTCGGTGATCGAGGGAATGAAAGTCCAGGGGATTCCCGGAGACAACAACGCGAACCCAGGTGAGACCTTCGGAATTGGGCTCTATCGATCGAACAACGTAACGATCGATGGCACAGAGATCGATGGTCGGAATGCTTCAGGCATTCGAAATAGTGCATCTCTCATCGGCATCAACATGCTCGACGGGTTCACCATAAAAAACAGTTATCTGCACGACGCGAAGTTCGGGGCGGCCGTCACTGCCTATCATTCGACGGGCACGCTCGTCTATGAAAACTCGCGCTTTGAAGACAACAATGTCTCTGGTCTGAACTTCGAGGGCAATGACAGTGACATTCGGATCACCGATTGCTCATTCGCCCGGACGCCATGGGCGCACATCATCCTTGACGCGATCAATTTCGGTGCGAGTTCGAAGGTGACGATCACCGATCCACTTGTTGAGGGGAAGCCGGTTTCCGCCTCGAACAAGCTGCGAATCACCAGCCACGCGACCCCAGGGCAGCGACAGTTGCATTCCGATGTCCACCTATTCGTTAACGGCGTCGAGCACCCTGAGTTCATCGAATGGCAGCGTCAGAACGTCGGTGAGGTGGCAGGGAAGTAGGGAACGCCGACCGCTGGATTCCGTTTGGCGACGAGCGCGACCCTGTGAGCGCACTCGATCAGGAGGACCTGGTGACCCAGAGAGACTCCAATGTGTGGCAGGTCATTCAGGCCGATCGTCGCGTGAACCGAAATCCTCGTATTCGTTTAGCGTTCTGGCTTTTTCGTACCACGGTGGCGCTTAGGGCACAGCAGTTCACCCGCGGGCAGTTCCCCTGCCAGCTTTGGCATTCCATAAATTCATGACCGAGTGGTGCTTTGGCATGGAGTTGCTGGCCTCCACTGGTTGTCGGCGCCGGAGCGCCCATCCTCGGTGACGTCCTACTTGGTGATCGAGCGAGTATTAGGGCTGCAGCCGTGGTTCTCCACGATGTCCCGGCTAATCGAGTTGCTATTGAAAATCCGGCCCGAGTGCGCCTGAGCGATCCGATAACGCTAAAGACTCAGAAATCCAGTCGGCTTGAAGCGTTGCTCATTCGGCCGTGGCCGGTGTCTCAGGTGCGGCTCCGCGAGTACGCCTCAGAAGCTTGACTAGGTTGATTACGGAGACAATATCTTTCCGGATCGGACGCACGAGAAGGCAGGCAAGCGCGTAAACGCAGAGCATCGTCAATAGTGCCGCGCCCAGCTGAGGTATCGGACCGAACGGTGCGAGCAGATCAACGACTAAGGCCGCGAGAATGCCCGCTACTGCAACCAGCGTCAAGATCCGGAATGCGCCGGCGTAGAGACGCCGCACTGGCAAATCAGTCCGGCGGGACAGCCAAGCTAGAGAGATGGGCCACTCGACGGCGGCGGAGATCACATATCCCGCTGCGACGCCGACGACGCCCCATTGTGATCCGATGAGGATGCCGGCGACCTTGATTGCGGAACTCAGAAGGGTGAAACGAAAAAGTGCTCCGGTCAATCCTCGGGTCACATAGACCCAGTAGCCGACAAATGCCAACAATTGGAAGATCCCAGCGATCGACAGCAGTGAAAAGATCGGAGCGACCGATTCCCACTTCGGGCCGAGAAAGATTGCGGTAACCGGGAATGACGCAGCCGCGATGAGACCGAGACCGAGGACGACTGTATATCCAAGCGCCAGCTGCCCCTGTGCGATGTAATCGGCGAACCGTCGATTGTCATCCCGCAGTCGAGACAATACGGGTAGCGCAACCGTGGTCAAAGGCAGACGGATCTGATTGAGTGGTGTGGTGAGAAGCTGGTAGGCCCTGCTGTAGAGTCCGAGCGGTATGGTCCCGAAGCGCAGCCCGATGATGAAGGAGTCGGTGTTATTGCTGACATAGCCGATGAGCTGACTGGCGACCAGATGCCAGCCGAACTTCAGGAAGGCACGCATCGGCACGTTCCGTTGTGGTAGCCCCGGAATCCAGCGGGCGGAGATCGAGTTGATGGTCAGCTGGATCAGCGATTGACTGACCTGTTGCACAACCAATGCCCAGAATCCCCATCCGAGAAGGGCAGCACCGATCGCCAGGAGGAGGCCGAGCGCCGGTGACAAGATGTCGGCTAGGGCGAGTTGGCGGAATCTCAGGCGCCGAACTAGGTCGGCTCGATACTGTGTCGTGAGACCGTTAAGGATGAAAACTAACGAGAGTGCCCGCGCGATCGGTATGAGCTCGTCCCTGCGATAGATGAGCGCAAGTAGCTCACCGCCGAAGAAGAACACCAGCACGGCGAGCACAATGCCGATGCCCGTGTTGGTCCAAAACAGGTTGTCGCGCTGTGCACGCGAAAGCTGCGGTGCCTGAATCGCCGCCGATGAGAGACCGAAATCTCGAAGCAGTTCGCCTACGCCGATAACGGTCATGACCATGGCGATCAGGCCGTAGTCTCGCGGATCGAGCAGCCGCGCCAGAACAACGACTGAAGCCACCTGGATGAGAATCTTGGCACCCTGGGCAGAGAGGGTTACGGCGGCGCCACGTGCTGCTCGCTTGCCAAGACCTACGGTTGATTCCTGTGCCGCGCCGACGGGATCAGTCATCGAGAGCTACTCCGACATGATCCGCATATGCGAGCGCGGCAGGGCAGATCACGCGCGCAATGAACTGGGAGAAGATAGCATCTGCCCAGGGATCGAGTATCCACATGGTGACCTGATTAAAGCATCATTTCTTTCGCGCATATTCCTGCACGACGACACCTAAAGAGGCAGTCACCATGCCAATGCCGCGATTGGCCGCGCGTAGACCACGAGCCTGATGACGATTCGATCGGAGGGCGAGACCCCCAAGGTAGCGCACGCTGCCACCGAGAACGCGGAAACCACCTCCGATCGCTGCCCGCGCTCGGACCATCGACCGTCTCGCGCCTTTGGGAGCGAGGATCAGTTCGATCACGCTCGCGGTGTTGCCTCCGCGCCGCGCCCGGGTCAGAACCCAACGGCGAGTGCTGCGAGACGCCGGCACGAACTCGTCAACGACGGACTCGCTGCAGGCGACAATCCGACCACCGTTAGTTGTGAGTTGCTGGGTGAAGAGATTGTCTTCGCCGCCGCTGAGCCCGAGTCGATCATCGAAGTGAAGGTCGAATGATCGAACCTGCTGCAAATCTAGGAGCAGATTGTTCGTCGCAGTGACAGCGAGGCTGTCGCCGGTCGTCATTGGCGGGCGCCCAAAGAACTCACCGGCAACTACCCATGGATCGGGTTCGACATCGAACAGCGAGACGACCTGTCCACGTACGGCGGCGGCTCCGGTGCGTCGCCACATCTCAATGAGAGGACTCAGCCAGCCGGCGCGGGGGACCTCATCGTCGTCAATGAAAACCAGGAGATCCGAGGCCTCCGCTTCACGAAGCGCACGATTGCGGCCGGCAGTGATGCCGGGCTCCGGCTCGACGACGTATCGGACGGCTGCGAACCCCAACGACTCGACATAGCCACGGGCACTGCCGGTCGGATCGTTGTCCACGATGAGGAGTTCGACTGTCGCGGCGGTCGACGGCGATTTATTGACTTCAAGAACCTGCTTCAAGGTCGGAAAAACGGCGCGAGCTAGTTCCGTCGGCCTTTGGAAAGTGAGCATGGCCACGGTCACGACAATCGGCGAAACCGCAGTCGTCATCGTCGATGCCCCGCATCGATAGCTGCTCGATAGACGTCGGCGTGTTCGATGCCCGCCCGATCCCAATCGCGGGCGCTGAGATCAGGCCGGTCAGCTCGCACGGCTGCCGCGTCGAGCGCCGTGATGATCGATTCTGCGGTCAGCTCACCATCGAACAGATGCACCCAACCGCTGCCGACCTCATCACTCAGTTTTCTGTTCACCTCGTTATCGGGTACGAGAACCGGCCGGTTCAGCGACAGCGCGGCCAGAGCACCTCCAGAGTTATGCATGAAGCGATAGGGCAGCACCACGAGCTCCGAAGAGGTCACGATCTCCACGAGTTCCGCATCACTGAGGTAAGCGAGATGGAGTTCGATCCTCCGATCTCCATCAGCCAGGGATGCGACCGACGCAGCAAGCTGTGAGGTGGAGGGATTGCCGCCGAGTCGCAGCGTCAGACCTTCTCTGCGCCCCTCTGTCTCCCGGAATGCGCTAACCAGGCCCTCGACGCCCTTGTAGCGTCGAATCAGGCCGACATAGCCTATCTGCCCATCCTGCATTTCCTGCGGCTCGTAGCGAGCGAACCAGTCTCGATAGTGACCATGCGGAATCGTCTTGAATCGCTCCCCGTCGGGGAGTCGTGTGGTCGAGTTCAATCGGATGCGCATTGTCGTCTGTCGATCAATCACATCAAGCAGTGCGGACTCGCGGGCTGTGAGTCCGTCGGGGCGCTCGACGTTGTGCACGGTGCGCACGATCGGTCGACGAGTGAGTCGAAGACGGATCAGAATCATGAGAGCGAGAGCCTGCCGTGTTAGGCGGCGAAGCGGGGTGCGGCCGCCGACCAAAATCTCCGGCCAATGTGAGTGATAGACGTCGTAGCGACCGAACAATGCCGTCTTCCAACTGAAGTTGAGCACTGTCACCCCCGGCGTCCTGCGCAGAGCCTCGCCCAGCATGATGAGGTAGGGATTGGTAGTCGGACGAGGGATGGGAAAAGATTGAAGGACGGTCACGGGGCCCGAACCGTATGCGGAGGAGCGGCTAGTTGAGGTCACTCTTGATGTACCTGATCTTTCCGCCGTCGTGGGCAATCGATTCAACTATTTCGAGCCGCACTGGAACCTTATTCCTGACGATGTCCCGGACTTGATCGATAGCACTGTCGATGTCACGCCGAGCATCAGGATCCCCACCAGGGATACAGCGGATGACTATCGAATAGTCGGCTTGTTGATGGATCTGGAATTGACGAACAGCGGCTGGATTCCTGCTGAACGTCTGGGAAAGTGCCTCACCGGCAACGATCTGTCCGTCCGGCATGCGCATCGCCTCAGAGATGCGCCCGGTCACATGTTCGATCCGGGGAAGTGTGATTCCGCAGGCACATGGACCGGCGATCGGCGTCGTACGATCGCCGAGGCGATAGCGCACGAGCGGAAACACCCGGTTCGTGAGATCGGACACAACTACGTCCCCGATAACTCCCGGTGCGACCTGTCGGCCAGACCCGTCGAGCACTTCGACTTTACGCACGTCCGCGAAAGTGTGAAGACCGTTGTGTTCGGAACATTCGCCGGCCATCCAAGGGATTTCAGCGGAACGATAGTGATCGAAGGCTGGAGCGCCGAAAGCCGACTCGATGAGCTGCCGCTGCGCAGGAGTCATCGGCGCCGCCGTCACCGCGATCGCTCGTGGCGGTCGAATCCGGATTCCCCGAGTCGCAAGCATCTGCGCGAGCTCGGAGATGCCACCGACATAGCCGATCAGCAAAGATGGGCCGATCCTGTCCCAGCGTGCGAGAAACTCGTCGACCTTCTCATCGGTCATCCGATAGGCGTCGAGTTGGAACCGCTTGGACGGCCACCACTGCAGACTGTGGGCGAGCTCGGCACGGTCGCTTCGGACCCGACGCACCAGGATCGCCACGTCGTCTGATGGGTCCACGCCCCACCAGTCGAACAGTCGCCATTCGAGCGTGCGCGTCGGGGTGCGCAGGTCGCGGAGCAATCGAAGTGGTTCGCCGGTACTCCCACCCGTCACGGAGACCTTGCTATTTCGATCGGTCGCTTCGCTCGACCGAAACTTGCCGGGATTCTCGCGCACGTCAGCCTTTTCCACGATCGGAAGCTCGCGGAAAGCAGCAGGATCATCGAGATCCTTAAGGGTAAAACCAGCGCCGGAGTAGACCTCGCGATAGAACTCGGTGCTTTGCATCGCGAAGCGCGCATGAGCAATTGCGCGTTCGGCCTGAAGTTTTTCAGATTCATGCTGGTCAAGATGCTGATCACGTAAAAGTTGCTTGTACATGTTCTGGCTTCTTCGCAGGACTGTGGACTTTTTGGCGGCGAAGACGGCTTGTTTGAAAGTCATGATCTGTTCCTCCCCACTCTCGTGGCACGCACTGTTGCTCGGGCGCAGCAGACACGGGTTGGCCCATAGACTAACGGTATTCTTGGCCGAAATTGGATGTTGAAATAGTGGAGCCGCGGGGCGAAAGTTGATGGGAATGCCCGACCTGTTAAGTACGGTCGCGATCATCGTGGTCAGTTACGGCTCGTCGGACCTCCTTGAGCAAAACCTTCTCCCCGTTGTGGACTCCACACCCGAGGCATATGTGGTTGTCATCGACAACTTCACCACTTCGGAAGAACGCGCGAAAGTACGAGCGCTGGCCGACCTTCACGGGTGGACCGCTGTGCTGTCGGACGTGAACGAGGGTTTCGGAATCGGAATGAACCGCGGGGTCGATCAGGCGCTCTCGCTCGGGGCGACGTCGTTTCTTTTACTGAATCCAGATGCGACCATCGACAGGTCAAGTCTTGAAGAACTCGCTCAGGGCGTGGCGCGGAGTCCCCTCGAGCTTCTTTCTCCGACGGTTGTGCGTCCGGACGGGTCGGTATGGTTTGCCGGATCGGATCTGTATCTCGTTGACGGGCGAATCCGTGGTGCTCGTCGTCGCAGCCCGGAGCACGGAGATCGCTACCGACCATGGTTGAGCGGTGCGTGTCTGATGGTCAGTCGCGAACTATGGGCGCTGGTCGGCGGGTTCCGAAGCGACTACTTCCTGTATTGGGAGGATGTGGACCTCTCCTGGCGAATACAGAAAGTGGGGGGAACCATCGCGGTGCATCCGTCGGCACAAGCAGTGCATGCGGAAGGTGGCACGCAGAAGAAGGCGTCGAGCCACGTTGGTCAAGCTAAGTCGACGACCTATTACTACTACAACATTCGCAACCGGTTAATTTTCGCGAGCCTGTATCTCGATGACGTTGACCTCCGTGCGTGGCTGCGGGTTGCATGTGCAGTGTCGTGGGAGATCCTCATGCAAGGGGGGCGCCGGCAGTTGATCCACTCGCCGAAGCCGCTGCTCGCCGCTGCTCGTGGATTTCGTCATGGACGGCGGATTGCACGCGCAGAGCTCAAGCGTCGAAGTGCGAGCGGAAGCTGAACTCGGCGCGCCATATACTTACAGCCACAGTGGCGAGACCCGCCGCCCGGAGGCTGGAGCCGATATGACCGCATCTGGCGTACCCGACGCCCCTTCTGCGGCGCCCCGCGTCGAGTCGTATCGTGAGATCGTCAGCCGGCTGAAGGCTGCTCAGAAACCAGCGGCTCGATCAGCCCCGGCCTATTCGCGATTCATCAATCGTCGGTTCGGTCGATATCTGGCCGCAGGTGCGCACCGTTTGGGACTGGGCGCCAACGCTGTGACGCTCATCAGCGCAGCCTGGACCTTTCTCGCTATCGCTCTGCTGATCATTTTTCCACCGTCATGGATACTCGGCATCGTCATCGCAGTAATGCTCCTCATCGGATACGCTTTCGACTCCGCTGACGGTCAGATCTCGCGGCTACAGGGAACGAGCAGCCCTGCAGGAGAATGGCTCGATCATATGGTCGATGCCACAAAGGTCTCGACAATGCCACTTGCGGTGGCCGTCTCCTTCTATCGCTTTGACCTCATCGCGCGGGGATGGCTACTTGTCCCCCTCGCATTCGCCATCGTGTCGGCAGTGTTGTTCTTCTGCATGATCCTCACTGAGCAGCTTCGTCGTGCCCACGGGACACAATCACTCGCCGCCGATGCCCCGGGGCGTCCGTCGTGGCTTCGCGCAGTACTCGTCATTCCCATGGATTATGGTGTTTTGTGCCTGTCCTTTGTTCTTCTCGGGGCACCGATCGTGTTTTTCGTTGTGTACACGCTCCTGTTTGTCGCGACCACGATGTTCCTGTTACTTGCGCTCGGGAAATGGTTCCGCGAGTTGCAGGGCTGGGCGCGACCAGTGGGCACAGCGAGGGATGGCGCATAATGACTACACCAACGCCGGTAATCAATCGGAGGCGGTTGATCCTTCTCATCGCAGCCGCAGCAGTGGTGGTCATCCTCATCCTCGTTGCCGTGGTCGTCGCCCTGCAGTCGGCCTCGTCGACATCTGCAGAGAAAACCGTAAGCCCGACGCCAAGCGCGTTACCATCGAGATCCACATCATCGTCGGCCACGCCGTCACCGTCCTCGGCTGGAGGTATCTCAACGCCTGAGCCGTCAATCGATCCGAGTTACGGTGCCCCGGTCGCGGACACCGTTCCCGTGAGCGGCACGGGAGCATTCGGTGAATCTGTCACAGTCAAGATCGCATCGCTCGATTTTGTGACTGCCCAGGGAACTCAAGTGGGGGAGAAGAGCGGCGCCGCTGCGCGTATCGATATCCAGTTCATCAACAGTGGCTCGAGTTCGATCTCTCTCGATGAAGTCGGTGTAAATGTTTACTACGGAGCGGACAAGACGCCCGCGGCGCCGGTCAGCACCAACTCAGGCAAGGCGGGGTTCTCTGGCTCTCTCGCTTCGGGAAAGTCGGCAACCGGTCGATTCCTTTTCAACGTTCCAAAGGATCAGCAGGACTCGCTGATCATCACCGTCGCGAAGGATGCGACGAGTCCAATTGTCGTCTTCCATTAGACCGAGGCCGACCAGCAGCCACTGATCAAACGGACTCGAGAGCGTCCGACTCCTGCTGTCGCTGCGGCTTCGTAGTCGCGGCTACCGCCGCTCGGTTGTCGCCCGTCCCGAGCCGGAAGCGGTTGAGTACAACACCGAAAACTGTGACAGCGCCCGAATCGAGCGTGTCGATGGCATCGCTTAGCTGTTTGTTCTTCACCCGGGTAGTGTCAGCGACGAGTAGAACGCCGTCGCTGATCTCGCCAAGGATCGAAGCGTCGGCGGTTTCCACAACGGGCGCGGTATCGATCAGGATCACGTCATAGCGTTTGCGGCAGCTCACGAGGAATTCGGCGAACGCGGGAGACGAAAGCGATGCGCTCGGGTTCGTGATCGAGGGGCCGGAGGTAACGACGTCGAAACCGGCTTCGTCCCAGGTCTGAATGACCTCACGCTCTTTCGCCGGAGCGATATCCCTGAGGAGACTGGCGAGACCGTTGGAGTTATCGAGGCTGGTTCTCTCCGCGATCACCGGATGGCGGAGATTCGCATCGATCACCAGCACTTTACGGCGACGTTCAGCGAGGGCGGCGGCGAGACCGATCACGATCTCCGACACACCCTCGCCGTGAGTGGATGAAGCGACCAGAAGGGCGGGCCTGGATCCGGCAATCGCTGAGCTCAAGGTGCCGGCGAGCTTCCGATAGCTCTCGGTTACATGCGGCGAGCTATGAACTGTGACCTTCGTGCTTTCAATGGTGCCCAAAAGAGCAGCGTCCGTGATCCGGGTGAGCTCACGCGATGAGTGGACGCGGGTGTCGAGGCGGAAGCGCAGAAACACAACGAGCACACCGAGCACCAGCCCGATAAGCAATCCGGCGAGCAAGTTTCGCCAGGTATTGGGCGCGGACGGAGCGGATGGAGCAATCGCAGGGGCAAAGATCGTCGCGCTGATCGCCTTGCGATTGGTCGTCGTAGCCGGGGCCAGGTCCTCGACCACAGCGGAGAGTTGCGCGGCGACAGCGTTCGCTACATCGGCAGCTTTTTTCGGCGTAGCCTGCGTTGCCGAGAGCACGAGCACTGCGGTATTCGGCGGCGGGGTTGCGTCCACGGTTGTCGCGAGCGCTGCCGGCGTGGTGTCGAGTTCTTCGTCGCTGATGACCTGCCTGAGAACGAGGGGAGATGTTGCTAGCTCAGCGAAACTAAGCATCTGGCTCTGCGTATAGGTCGCGCCCTGGTTGAGATCAGTCGACGAGACGCTGAAGCCCGGCGCAAAGAAGATTTTTGCACTCGAAGTGTATGCCGGCTTGGCGAGAGCCGAGAGACCGAATCCGACGAGGCCGCCGAGCACGATGAGGACAACAAGCACCACCCATGAGCGGCGGAGGGCGTCGACATAGGAATTCGTGTTCATATTCGCCTAACTTACAGCGTTGTGGGCACCGGATCGGCGCGTTTGTGCGGACTGCGACGGCTGGTTCTCATGATCGTGGGTCTGAATTCGAGACCAGCGGCGATGTCGCTGGCCGTGTGCTTTCGTGCGGCGATCTGGGTTGCTACGGCCAAGCCAATGACAAACCAGACCAATATCGCGTACTGGGTGATCATCGCAGCGGTGGCGAAAGCCGGAATCTGCGCAACTACCGCAATGGTAGGGGCGCTTGCGCGCCTCGTAAGCACGAGTGCGATCGCGGCAATGAGCGCGATGAGTACAGCGATCACGATCAGCAACCCGCTGGACAGCCCGGTCAGTACGAGTTGGCTATCGATGGACTGGAAGTCGCCGAAGTAGATCTGGCCGCCCGGCCCGCGATGTGCAATGTCGGAGACACCGATTACATTCATATCCGGAACCAGTGAAATCAGGTCTCCGCGGTAGCTCGCGCTGATAGTCGCTTCATCTCCGGCACCCGTGAAGACCACGCCCACAAGAGGCGAGAAGGACAACACCGCAACCGTCCCGACAATGATTGCGACGACACGCATTCGCACCGACATCGCGTCGCGGAGGAAGAGGACAGAGAGCACGAGGCCCAGCAGTGCGCCGACGATTCCGATACGGCTGAAGGTCAGTGCTGTCGCGGTGAGCATCACGAGTACCATCGAGCCGCGGATCCAGAAGCGGAAACGCGAGGCGAGGGTGAGCGGTATCGCCAACGCGAGGCTAGCACCGAAGGCGATCGAGTGCCCAAAGGCACCCTCCGCGCGTTTGAAGCCACCTCGTTCCTGGATCGAGCTCCACGCGGTGAAAAGTGAGTTGTTGGACTTCCACTCCACGAAGAAGTTAACCCCGGACAGGAATTCGACGATACCGAGTAGAGCGACGATCGTAAACACGACGGCGATCACGCCGTAAATCCACTCGACGTCAACACGTGATGGCGCGAGTCTGCCGAGCAAATAGCCCACCAGGTAGTAGATGGCGAACGTGGCGAGGAAATCGAGGGCGATCGGGCGGTTGCCGGTTAGCAGGGCGGCCACCGAGACGACGAGCAACAGCAGGACAAGACCATCTGCGAGGTCGATCCTAAGCCGCGCGGCAGGCAGTAAGGCGGCTACCACCAGCACCGCGGTGACTGACGCGAGAGGGAGGAAGAGGCTTCCGCTGAATCCGATGCCGACACCAATCCAGACCGGTACGAAGCAGATCGTCAGCACCCAGACCGTTACTGCCAGCTTGGCGGACCGGCGAAGCACGACGTAGGCGAGGATTGCAATGAGGGCGGCGAGTAGCAAAAGAAGGGAGCGATCGATGATCGCCCCGGAGAAGTTCATGCGTGTCATGTTATCGAGGTGTACGAACAATCGTCCCGATCTTGCCCGCCATCCGCTGACGATAAAGCTCTGGGCCATGTCGAAGTCGTGCGGCATGAATATCGGACCGCATTTCCCCCGACGTCGTGCCCCAGTGGTCGGCTGTCGCCTGCAGAGCATCGGCAAGGGCGTCGGCATTGCCTGGTTCGACGGATCGCGCTGTCGTGTAGCCAGCAGTCGCCTCAAGGAGACCACTCGTCGCACTCGCGATTACCGTGCGGCCGCTCAGCACGGCCTCAACCGCAGTATCGCCAAACGGCTCGTCCGCGATCGACGGAACCACCACAACATCCCCGGCGGCCATAAGCTCCCAAACCGAGGGCTGAAAGCCGTGAAACTGCACACGGCCTTCGAGTCCGAGATCGACGATCTGCTGACGCAACTGGTCTTCATACCACTCGTAGCCAGGAAAGATCGCGCCGACGAGGTCCAGGTGGGTGTCAATTCCGCGCGCGGCAAGGATACCCACAGCAGCCACGGCTACTGCAACACCCTTGCGGGGCGAGAGCCGCCCGATGTAGGTGATGCGGAGCGGGCTGTCGAGCGACGAGCGTGCATCGATCTGTGTGGTGGGACCTGGCACCCCGTTATAGATGACCTCGGATCGGTCCGCTAAGCGAGGGAACGACTTTTCGATCACACCCACGCTGAACTTGCTGTTCGCCACGATGGTGGTCGAAAGAAACAAGGGAAGGGCGAGCGCCGAGCGAATCAACGGCGACGCCGAGGATTCGCCCTCATGGACATGGCTGAGCACGGGAATTCGCCGCAGACGGGCGAGCACTTGCCAGAGAGGGATGGTCATGGTGTTGACGTAGACCGCGTCGGGGCGCGTGCGATTAAGAAGCCGCGATCCGCATATAACGCCGGCGATTGACGTGGCGAGGAACTTCAGCATCCCTCGGGGGCGGAGCGCACTCTTGCGGACGACGGGGGTCGGCGTCAGTCGCACCTCAGCACCACGCTCCTTAAGGGCGGCGACGAGCGGACCTGAAACAGGGAGAGTAACGACAACTTCCCAGTCATCCTCGATCATTCCGCTTACACTCTCGAGGAACACCCGGTCAGAGCCATATAACTCCGCACCTGGGTGTGCCATCAAGACCGATCTGCGGCGGCTATCACTCACTGCTGCGGCGTCACGAGGAAGTTGTCGTACGAGAAAGTAACCGGTACCGCCGTCGCGAGTCCGGAGAGATAGCTGCGCAGTCCAACAGACCCGGCGACCTGGAGTGCCGCTGTCGTGTCGGTGGTGCTCAGCTGCCATGCTGTCGGCTCGGTCTGTCCGACGGACCACAGTTTGGCTCGGATTGTCGTCGGCGAGGTGCCATAGACCTGGACGCGGAGTTGCAGTACGGTGCCGGCGGCGTAGGTGATACCCGAGAGGTTTGCAACCTTGAGCGCGGTGTCCCCCTGCATCAGCTTGAGCTGCGGAACGCCGTTCGACTGGATCCAGACCGTTGCCTGGTAGTTAGATGTGCCGACATTTCGCCCGATTCCCGAGACGAATAGGCCGCCGCCTGTCGATGACTGGTCTGTGGTGAAGGTGGTGGTCAGATCAGTCGATGTGGAGTTGACCGAAGAAAGCATACTTGTCACCCCCGCACCGGCGGCCACGACATGCTTGCCAACGCCGTCGGCCACGAGGTAGGACGCTGCAGGCGCGGAATTGGTCCAGACCCCGCCGACATCAGCCGTTCCCCAACTCCTCGTGGCAGCTGTCCCGAAGTCCGCCTTCGCCGTCACGGTGACAGGAGGAGTGGTTGGTGCGACAGCGGTAACCGGGTGTGTGATCGTCGCGGTCGCGCCCTTGTTGTCGGTGACTGTGAGGCTCACCGTGAACGTGCCAGCTGTCGCATAGCTGTGCGCAGCGTTCGATCCGGTGCTGGTCTGCCCGTCGCCGAAGTTCCAGGAATAGGAAGCGATGGTACCGTCCGGATCCGAGGACGTCGAGCCGTTGAACGACGCTGCGAGGTTCGCAACACTCGAGGTGAAGGCGGCGGATGGTGGCAGGTTCGCAGCCACGGCCGTCACAGTCACCGGATGCGTGACAGTTGTCGTCGCTCCCTGGTTATCGGTCACTGTGAGGCTTGCCGTGAATGTACCGGCCGTTGCGTAAGCGTGAGATGACGTGGCGCCGATGCCGGTCGCGCCGTCACCATAATTCCACGCATACCCGGTCACCGATCCGTCGGCATCCGAGGACGTCGAACCATCGAACGTCGCTGCGAGGTTCGCAACGGTTGACGTGAAGGCGGCGACGGGTGCCTGGTTAGTGACGGGAGCCGCACTGGTAGTCGCGATGAAATCGTCGAAACTGGTACTCACAGATCCGGTCGCGATGCTCGACACATAGGACGAGATTCCGATCGAGCCCGCAGCCTGAAGGGCGGCGGTCGAGTCCGTTGTGGTGATCTGCCATGCGCCCGGCTCGGCCTGGCCAGCGGCCCAAACCTTAGCGTTGATGGTGGTGGGCGATGTTCCCGTCGTCAGTACACGCACGTTGAGCTTTGTGCCAGGCGTGTATGTCAGGCCGGCGACCGTCACCGACTTCAGCGGGGTTGCGCCCTGCTCGAGCACGAGAAGCACTGAGCCGTTTGTCTTGATCACTACCTCACCGTCGTATGACGAGCTGCCGATCTTGCGGCCGAACACATCAGTGTAAGAACCACCGGCGCTCGGAAGCGCATCAATAGAGACCGACATCCTTACGTCCGTATCGATCGACGATACCGAGCCGAGAGTCGCGAATCTGGTCTGCCCGCCGGGAATGGTAATTTTGCCGACTCCGTTAGCCACCTGGAAGTTGCTCGCGCCACCCGTGACCGTCCAGGCTCCACCGAGATCCGCAGCACCCCAACTTGAGGTGGCAGTGCGACCGAAAGCATCATGCGCCAGCGTGCCAGCAGCGGGGGCCGCGTTGACCGTGACAGGGCGACTAATTACCGCTGTCGCTCCCATGTTGTCGGTGACCGTGAGGCTCACCGAGTAGCTGCCCGCAGCGGTGTAGGTGTGCGATACCGTCGCTCCTGTGCCGACCTGGGAGTCGCCGAAGTTCCATGCGTAACTCGAGATCGTCCCGTCAGGATCGGCGGATGTACTGCCATCGAACGCGGCTACGAGGTTGTTGGCGGTGGAGGTGAATGCTGCGACCGGCAGTGCGTTCGCGGCAACCACAGCCACCGAGTGATCGACGGTTCCCGTCGCGCCCTTGTTGTCGGTCACAACGAGCGTGACGTTGTAGCTGCCGGAGCTCGCGTAGATGTGTGAGGTAGTCGCCCCACTTCCGGTCGTGCCGTCACCGAAGTTCCACGCGTAGGTCGCAAGTGACCCGTCCGGATCTGTCGAGGCGCTGGCGTCGAACGTCGCAGTCGCGTCACTGGTCGTCGACGTAAACGATGCGGTCGGTGCGACGTTAGCGGCCGAGACGGTGATTGAGTTGGTAACCGTGCTGGTCGCTCCGCGGTCATCTGTCACTGTCAGAGCAACGACGTAGCTGCCAGCCAGGGCGTAGGTATGGTCGGTAGTTTTCCCACTGCCGGTCGCCGCGTCGCCGAAGTCCCAGGCGTAGGAGACCACAGCACCGTCCGGGTCTGCAGAGTTAGCCGCGTCAAAACTTGCGACCAGGTTGGCCGCGCTCGTCGAGAACGCCGCAGTCGGAGCCTGGTTCGGAGCTATAGCGACCACTGAGTGATTCACGGTCCCTGTCATTCCCTCGTTGTCGGTCACTGTGAGAGTCACCGTGTACGTGCCGCCGACGGCATAGACGTGATTGGTCGTCGCGCCGGTACCTATTGAACCGTCGCCAAAGACCCAGGCGTAGGTTGCGATCGTGCCGTCCGTGTCGCTGGAAGCACTTCCGTCGAACGTTGCAGCCAACTCGTTGATATTGGAGGTGAAGAGCGCCGTCGGCGCGACGTTCGGTGCGATAGCCGTCAACGAGTGGGTTTCCGTGCTAATCGCCCCCTGGTTGTCGGTGACAGTCAGAGCAATGACGAAGCTGCCGGTCTGTGTGTAGTGGTGAGTTGTGGTGGCACCGGTGCCGGTAGTCCCGTCGCCGAAGTCCCAGGCATACGAGGCGATCGTGCCGTCTGGGTCGCTCGACGTGGTTGCATCGAACGCTGCATCCTGATGATCGACTAATGCGGTGAAGACCGCTGTCGGCTTCGCGTTCGGCAGAGCCCCCGTCGTTCCGAGCGAGTAGTGGTCGCCCACCGTTTTCGCTGTCAGGGAGTCGCCGTATACGGCGACCTCGTCGAGCGTTCCGTCGAACCAAGGGCTCGACGAGCCCCACGTGTTGTCACCACCGATTCGCCAGTACCCGCTGTAGTCCTGAGCACTTGTCTGTGGGTTGGTACCCACGAGAACGCCGTCAACGTAGAGCTTCATCCCGTCACCCGACTGGGTCGCAACTGTGTGGTGCCAGGATCCGTCGTTATAGCTGGCAGGACTCGTCACGGTGTTCGTCTGGCCGGTGTAGGTGCCGAACACGAGAGTTCCGTCATCCTGCATGTAGACGTGGCGGTCGTAGTTGTCGGAAAGGCCGGACTGGTTGTTTCCGAAGCCGATCAGTTTTCCGCCGGAATGAGTGGTCGTCTTAAACCAGGTTTCTAGTGAATAGGTTGATGGGTTGTTAAACGAACTATTGCTCGAAACCACGGCGCCGGATCCAAAACCTGCGGCGGTGTTGCCCGAGATCGGCCCAGCAACACTCTGCGTCACGCCATCGTAATAGGTTCCGGGGTTGCCTTCCTGGCCGGAGTCGGCCGCTGCGGTGCCTGAGGATTCGCCGAGCCGCCAGAAGAGTACCGGGTCAGCGGAGTAGATCGCCGCACCGTAGGTATCCGTCGGAGCTGTGGGGATCGGAGAAGTCCGACCGCTC
This sequence comes from Glaciihabitans sp. UYNi722, assembly GCF_040549465.1. Lineage (NCBI taxonomy): Bacteria > Bacillati > Actinomycetota > Actinomycetes > Micrococcales > Microbacteriaceae > Glaciihabitans > Glaciihabitans sp. UYNi722. The sequence continues at coordinate 46,332 of NZ_JBEPTL010000002.1, forward strand.
GCGACGAAGTGGTTCACGACTTGCTGCTTGGTGAGTACGGCCGGGAAAACAGAGACCTGCGCGATGTCGCCGTTCAGATAGTAGCTGCTCGGCTGGTTCGGCCAACCCCCGAGGTTGTCGCCGCCGATCCTCCAGTATCCGGAATAGGGCTGACCTGAGGTGACATCGCTGCGCGAGCCCGCGAGCTTGCCATCGATCCAGAGCCGCATGCCGTTGGAGCCGAGCGACGAGACCACCTGGTGCCAAGCGCCGTCGTTGAAGGACTCACTCGACGTGACAGTCGCGGTGTTGCCGGTGTAGACACCGAAGGTAATATGACCGCTGTTGTCCATGTAGGTCTGTCGGTCGTAGCTGCCCGAATTGCCGGTTGCCGCACTTCCGTAGCCAATGATCTTTCCACCGGAGTTCGAGGCGGTGCGCACCCACACTTCGGTGGTGAAGTTGTCGGGTGAAACGAGACTGTTCTGGCTCGCAGCCGTGCCGGTCGCACCGTCGAAGGTGGTCGCGGTCGCGGTCGAGATGGGGCTGGCCGCTCCGCGCGTGACGCCGCCGCTTACGAGAAGGTCGTTGAACCCCGCGTGATCGAGTCCCGCTGTTCCTGACGTCTCATCGAGTGGCCAATATGTCGTAGGAGAGTCCGCGGATATGGCTGTGGCGTAATCGCCGCCGCCGACTGCGGAGGAGATGGTCACTGGAGTACTCGGCCGAGAGGTTGAGTTGCCATATGGATCAGTGACAAAGATCTTGTAAGTGTGCGTGCTCCCCGGCACCAAGCCTTTATCGATGAACCCCATGCTCGCGCGCTGCCAGAAGGTCGACGCTTGGGTTGTCGTGTAGATCGGGTTGGTGTTGGCTGCGCGGTCGCGAACGAGACTGTAGACGAGGTTGGTGTTGTCCTGGTCATAGGTTGCAGTCCAAGAAATGCGCGCCTCGCCGCTGGTGAATGAGGCCACATTGGGCACGAGTGCCGTGTTCGTGTTCGGCCCAACCTTATTCGGGGCGATGGCCGGTACCGCGTAACGGGTCAGACCTTGCTGGGCGATGCCGTTGACGTAGGGGAACTCTCCGCCTGCGACGAGATACTGCGAGTTGCCAGCGAGACTCCAGGCCGCCTGGCCTTGCCCCGTATACGAGCCGGTTACATAATTCGGGAACCAGTTGAGCAGCGTCGGAGACGGATTGCCCGCCCAGTTGGGATAGCCGTACGGGTCGTTGGTGATCGTGCCAGTCGCGACTTTGCTGAACGCGACTGTGTGGTGGAACGTCCACTTCGGCGATGTCTGCGGGAAGCCGCCGATGTTGCCGCAGTAGTGGGGGTGCCCAGCGTCGTAGACCACATCGCCCATCGAGAACACCGAATAACTGTCTCCGTGACAGTCTTCGAGCCATATCATTTCGCCCGTGTTCGGGTCAGCGGAGAACATGCCTTCGAGATTTTGCGGGTGGCCGCTACCGAAGTCGTAACCGACACCATAAATACGGTCGGATGTCGCGTAGAGCGAAGTGATCGCGGCCTTGTCGCCGTAGTCATGCACCTTCTGGTTCATCGCCCACGGGAGGATGGCTCCAGTCGTGGCGTCGACTGCTCCGAGGCCGAGCGCCTCAGTTGTTCCGAGCGTATCGAATCGTCCTCCGATGATCAGCTTGCTGCCGTCGGGAGTGAGGGCGCTGGCCTGGATTGTGGAGTTTGCCTGAGGATTCCACGCAGTGAGAGAGCCATCCGAAGCCTTGATCTGGGCAGCAAAGCCCCGGGGCTGACTGTTGACGCTCTTGAATACTCCACCGACGTAGACGCCGCTGTTAGTGGCCGTGACCGACCGTGCCTGCGCGCTCAGGATCGGACGAAAGGAGGGGATAACCGCGCCAGTCGCAGTGTTGAAAGCGGCGAGCCGATAGTACGGAACGCCGTCGATGGCCGTGAAGTCGCCGGCGACGTAAATGCGTGACCCGTCCGGTGAGGCAGTGATGGCAAGAGCCTGAGCATTGAGGCTGGGTGCGAAGCTCGTGATGAGTGCGCCAGTGGTGATGTTGTAGGCCAGCAGATTGTTGCGAGTAACTGTGTTCACTCCTGGTGCCGAACCTGCGGGCCTGGCGGTTGTGAAGCTGCCCGCCACGTACACAGTGTCACCGACGACCACCTGCGACCAGGCAACCCCGTCAATCTGGGTGGTCGGCAGCGCGTCGGCGCTCACCGTCGCCGGCGTTGACGGGTTCGCGGGGTCGAGCGGGGCAGTGTCTGCCCGCGCCGCGGTCGGCATCATAAGCAGCGAGGCGAGGACGATTCCGACCGAGAGCGCGAGTGCCAGAGCCACGGCGATGAAGCGGGGCAGACGCTGGATGGTGATCGTGTTCATGAGATTCTCGAATCGGTTCGGGAGGAGGTGCTGATCATGGTGTGGGAAGGTTCGGCGATCGCAATGGGACGATCGGCGGTTACGCGTGGTCGGCGCGTCTTGTGGATGCTGTATCCGTTGGCAAGACGGGTTGCGAGGTCTTCATAACCCTCCGCGACGTCGTCCCAGTTGTAAGTAAGCTCAGCCCGTCGCTGAAGGCGCTGCCCTAGCACTAGAAGCTGGGAGGCGTGGCGCTCGGCATAGTCGATACGTTCTTGGAAAGCATCCGGAGTACCGAAGTACATCCCGTGCTCGCCAAGAACTTCCCGATTGAACTCGACGTCAAACGCGAGCACCGGAGTTCCGCCCCCCATCGCGCGCAACAGCGACGGGTTTGTGCCCCCTACCGAGTGCCCATGGGCATAGGTAAGGGCGTGTGCGTACAGCTGGTCAAGCTGTTCCTGATCCCAGACGCCACCGAGAAGGTGGACCCGGGGGTCTGTCGAAGCGATTGCCTCGATAGAGCTGGTGTAGGCAGCTGAGTAAGGAGCGCTGCCAACGACTACGAGCGGATATTCGGCCGCACTCTGGCTGAAACCCTTGACGATCATGTCGACGTGGTTCTCCGGCTCGAAGCGAGCGACCACGAGGTGGAACCTGCCCGGCTCGAGTCCGAGTTCGGCGAGACGGTCGGACGCCGCATCGCGCAGGATCGGGCTGCCGTAGGTGAGCAGTTCCGTGTCGGCGTCGAATTTGTTGGCGTAGTAGTCGGCGATACCCTTGGCGTCGGCGATGAGTGCATCGGCCCATTTCACGGCGAGCTTCTCGACGCCGAGATAGTAGCGGCGACCCGCTCCGCTCCACTTGTCGCGCATCCACTCGAGGCCGTCGACGTGGACGGCTGTCGGGATGCCCCGTGCACGAAGCATGGGAACGAAGGGGGCATTCGCCGCGTTGAAGACGAATGCCATGTCGTGCTTTGTAGTCACGGCGGCGTGCATCACCGAGAAGGCGGTGTGGCTCAGGGTCTCGGCAGCTTTCAACCGCAAGGCGGGAAGGTAGACGAGTTTCATGCCGAGATGCGTCTTGGTGCGAGGGCCGTCGATATGACGGCAATAGACGGTGACCTCGTGGCCGCGCGCGACGAGACGCCTGCCGATCTCTTCGACTGCTGTCTCGAATCCGCCGTAGGCGGCCGGTACGCCCCGGGTACCGATCATCGCGATCTTGAGCTTGCCCGGAGCCGATCTGCGCGCCATCAGTACGCGCCGACCGGATTGATGAGTACCCGCACAGTGCGCCACATGATCATGAGGTCTCCGACCACCGACCAGTTCTCCACGTAGTAGAGGTCGAGCCTGACACTCTCCTCCCAACTGAGGGCTGAGCGACCATTGACCTGCCACATTCCGGTGAGGCCCGGCTTGATGTAGAGCCGCCGACGAACGTGGTCCTCGTAGCCGTCCACCTCGTGAGGCAACGGTGGGCGTGGTCCCACCAGGCTCATGTCGCCGACGAGCACGTTCCAGAGTTGCGGAAACTCGTCGAGCGAGTATTTGCGCAGGGTCTTGCCGATTCGGGTGACGCGCGGGTCGTTCTTCATCTTGAAGAGCAGGCCGCTTCCCTCGTTCTTTGACATCAACTCGGCGAGCTGGTCTGGCGCAGACGCGACCATGGAGCGGAACTTGAGGATGTGGAAGGTGCGTCCGCCACGACCGACGCGCTCCTGGGAGAAGAAGGCCTTGCCGTCACTATCCGCCTTGATGATCACGGAGAGCAGGAGGAAGAGCGGGCTGAGCGCGATGAGCGCCGTCGCCGAGACAGCCACGTCGAGCACGCGTTTGAGCAGGTGCTTGCCTCCCTCGAACTGGGGAATCTCCACGTGCAGCAGCGGCAGGCCGTCGACCGGACGGAAGTGGATGCGCGGTCCCGCCACATTCGCGAGGCTGGTTGCGAGGATCAGTTCGACGGTCTTGCCCTCGAGCTCCCAGGCCAGATCGTGGATGAAGTCGCTTCCCGTCGCTGGCTGGCCGGCGACGACGACACCGTCGGCTCCGAGCATCGTGGCGTACTCCGCGACACGATTGAGGTCGCGCATGACGCTGAGGTTGCGCAGGATTCCATTGTCGGACTCCGAGTATTCCTCGTCGAGGACGGCGCCGACGACGGCATAAGCCGCTCCGGAGCTCTTGTCGATCTGGCGGACGACCTTTTCGACGTCCGCGCGACTGCCGACGACCACGACGCGTGAGAGGTAGTGGCCGAACCTTCGCTGGGCGATGATCCATTTGCGCCAGGTCCAGCGGCTGGCAAGGAGGCCCACCACGCCCAAAGGCGCCGCGACTATGAAGAACCATCGGGCTGTATCGACCTGTGCGACGAGGAACAGGATTGCTATGAGTCCAAACACCGTAGTGCTGGCATTGACGACTCGCTTGTATTCGTTCGCGCCGACTCCAACTACTCGAAGGTCACGGGTACGGAACGCGGCAAGGCTGATCGACCAGGCCAGGATCACCAGCAGCGACATGTACGCATAGCGTTCACCGCTCGGGGTGCCGAGTGAGACGGGGTCGGCGAATCCGAAGCGTGCGAAGAAGGTGATCACCACGGCGATCGTGATGATCGCGGTGTCGGTGATGCGTAGCCTTGAGCAGTACGCACGAGCCCATGGGAGGCCGGAAACCGGAAGGCGAGTTGCGTGCGCTTCGTGGGTGAGTCGGGTGCGGTGGCCTAGACGCAGGCGCTGCGCGCCAATAGCGCGAGGGTCGGCTCGGGGAACCGTAATGTCGTTCATCGGGTATTCCTGCAGTTCGGGTTTTACAGGGACCGCGCATGAATGCCGTTGGGTGACGGCACACGAGACGTGTCAGATTCTCCTGGGTGGGAGAGCGAGACGTTGCTAGGGGTTGCCTCGTTGCGTGGGTAATTTCCAACCATACATGGCGGAGTAATGGCGACAATATTGGTAAATGCCATCCGGCGTATACCCCCCCATTCGGGGGGTGCGCCTTCGCATTCGCCGAAATCTCCGTGAATTCCGTGTGAATAGTCGGTGAGAGGAGGCTCGTGCTCCTCGAAGCCGCCACGCGAGAGCATAGTGCGACGCCCCCGTATTGGGGTAGCTAGGCTCAAACAATGCGCAGTTTCTATCCCGAAATCGAACCCCACGACTCCGGAATGCTGGATGTCGGTGACGGCCAGAACATCTACTGGGAGACGTCCGGCAACCCGGACGGCAAGCCGACCGTGTTCCTGCACGGTGGTCCCGGCGCGGAGAGCGGGCCGGATCATCGCCGGCTCTTCGATCCGGCGAGGTACCGCATCATCCTGCTCGACCAGCGCGGATCAGGAAAGAGCACCCCTCACGCCAGCGAGTCCGGCGCCGACCTCAGCAGCAACACGACCTGGAATCTCGTCGCCGACCTGGAAAGGCTGCGCGAACACCTCGGCGTCGATCGCTGGCAGGTCTTCGGCGGATCGTGGGGTAGCTCGCTCGCGCTGGCCTACGCGGAGACGTATCCGCAGCGCGTCACAGAACTCGTGTTGCGCGGCATCTTCACCCTGCGCGCCTCGGAGCTCGACTGGTTCTACGAGGGTGGGGCCGAGGAACTCTTCCCCGACCTCTGGGAAGACTTTCTCGCACCCGTTCCCCTCGACGAGCGCAGCAATCTCATTGCGGCCTACCATCGCCTCCTCAATGATCCGGATGCCGCCATCCACGGCCCGGCGGCGGTGGCCTGGTCCACCTGGGAGGCGTCCACCATCACATTGCTCCGTCGTCCGGAGGTGGTGGCCAAGTTCGCCGAGCCGCACCATGCCCTCGCCTTCGCCAGGATCGAGAACCACTACTTCGTGAACAAGGGCTGGTTCGAGGAGGGGCAACTGATCCGGGACGCCGGCATCCTGGCCGACATCCCCGGAGTGATCATCCAGGGGCGCTACGACGTGTGCACGCCACCAGTCACCGCCTGGGACCTACATCGTGCATGGCCTGAAGCGGAGTTCGTGATGGTGCCAGATGCCGGCCACGCCTTCGATGAGCCGGGCATCCTCAGCGCCCTGATCGAGGCCACCGATCGCTTCGCTAATTAGCTCATGCCCAAAGCGGCATATACCCATACCGCGAGTGATTTCCCTGGGGGCGAGAGGCGCCGGGTTTCTCCCGCGGCGAGCGGTCCCGATGCGTGCAGGGTTGCCCGGTCCTGATCAGGGAGCGGATGCCGCCCGCTCCCGTTCCTCCCGGTCGACCGACACCCCGCGCAGCCTCAGCGTCGCGAGGAAGCCGAGTACGAGGAATCCGGCCGCCGCGAATGCCGCGTAGCGGGTGGCGTCGCTGAAGGCTTCGCGGGCGGCGGTCGCGACAGCCTTGTCCTGCTTCTCGAGGCCGGGGATGGCGGCGCCCGCGCTGTCGACGACGGCATCCACGATCTGGGTGCGTGCGGCCGACGGCAGGTCGCTGAGCCTCGCGTCCAGGGCTGTGCCAGCGGAGGTGAACAGCACGGTTCCGAGGATGGCGATACCGAGCGCCGAACCGATCTGCCTGGCCGTGCTCTGTGTGCCGGAACCCTGACCACTCTGGTCGACAGGAACATCTTTCAGCACGACGCCGGTGAGTTGCGCGGTCGCGAGCCCGACGCCGAAGCCGTAGACAAAGAGGAATGGCACGATCATGCCCCAGCTCGTGTTGGCGGAGATCATGGACCCGAGCCCCGCCACGCCGGCGATCTCGGCCAGCAGCCCTACCCGCACGACGGTGACCGGCGAGATCCGGTTGCCGAAAGCGCCGGCGAACCCGCTCGCCACGAACGAGCCGATGGCCAGAGCGAGCAGCACGAAACCGGTCTGCAGCGCGTCGTAGCCCAGCACGTTCTGAAGCCAGAGCGGCAGTGACAGGATGATCCCGAACTCACCGAGCGCCACGATCAGCGCGGCGATATTACCGTTGCGGAACGAGGTGATGCGGAACAGGCTGAACGCGAGAAGCGTCGTCTTTCCCGACTTCTGCCTGTGCAGTCCCCAGATCACGAAGGCAACGCCGGCCACGACCGTCACGGCGAAAGAAAGCGGGATGGGCGACAGTTCGAATGGCCATCTGGATGGCGCCTTGTTGACCAGCCACCAACCGTAGGTGCGCCCTTCGATGAGACCGAAGACGAGGGATGCGCTGGTGAGCACGGAGAGGATCGCCCCGATGACGTCGATGCGCCTGGAATCCGCAGCATCCTTCGACTCGATCACGAAGACCAGGGTGCCGACGACGATGATGATGCCGAGCGGCACGTTGATGCCGAAGGCCCAGCGCCAGGAAAAGTAGGTGGTGAGCCAGCCGCCGAGCAGCGGGCCGACCGCGACCATGCCGCCGATGGTCGAGCCCCAAATTGCGAAGGCGATGCCCCGTTCTCGACCGCGGAAGGTCGCGTTGATCAGGGAGAGCGTGGTCGGCAGCACCATCGCGCCGCCGATGCCCTGCAGCACACGGGAGCCGATCAGCAGGTCTCCGGACTGGGACAGCGCCGCCAGCACCGAGGAGAGCGCGAAGATGGTGACGCCGATCACGAGCATTCGGCGTCGCCCGTACCTGTCGGCGAGTGTTCCGAAGACGAGCAATAGCGCGGCGAACACCAGCGTGTAGCTCTCCTGCACCCACTGCACCTGGGTGGAGCTGATGTCGAGGTCTTCGATGATCGACGGGATCGCCACGTTGACGATCGTCGAGTCGACGATGATCAGCGCGACGGCGACGCTGATGAAGACAAGGCCTGCCCAGCGGCGGCGGGAGGAACTCACGCGGTGACCAGCCTCGGAGAGCGGATGCGGATCAGCACCGTGAGCACGACCACGACGATCACCGACACGATGGCGGCGATCGCAGCCGGCGTCGAGAGCAGGTCGCCGCTCAGTCGCGCGATCGCGACCCAGGCGAGACCCCAGGACAGCGAAGCTGCCGGGGCGAGACGCCCGTGTCCGCCGATCGCCACGAGCACCCCGACGAGGCCGGCCACCGCGATGATCACGACGGCCCAGGTATCCGCACTGATGCCGAACCCGTCGAAGCCAGCCGCCACCAGAAGTGCCGTGAAGTTGGCGGCGGTCGCGACGCAGACCCAGCCAAGATAGAGGCCGATCGCGCCATCAGCCACGATCGTCTCGACGATATTCTTCGGCCGTGAGGCGAGCGTTACCCTGAACGCCCAGACCAACACGACGAGTAGCAGCGCAATGACGGGAACGCTCAGGGCGAGGAAGCCGAACTGGATGCTGAGGATCCACGCGGCGTTGAGCAGCAGTGAGGCGGCGACCGGATAGCCGAGCCGGCGCTGCCGCGCATCGGTGCGCTGTGCGGGGAGGGCCTGCCAGACCGCGTAGGTGAACAGCCCGATGTAGATCGGCGTCCAGACGGCGAAGGCCGGACCGCCGGGGGCGATCGGTGTGGCGTCGGCGGCGAGTGCTCCACCGGCCGCATTCTGGATCGGTGTACCGCCAGCGGCGCCGGAGCCGACGAATGCTCCCGCTATGGCGAGCACGGCGCTCGCGATGACCACGGTCTGGCGCAGGGTGTCGCGGGGCTGTGCCATCGACGGCTCCAATTCATCAGCTAGCTTACTAATTCACGCTAGCACTAAATTAGTCCTATGGAACAGGTCGATCCGATGGCGTCATGGCCGACCGGGCGACTGCTGTCGACGGCCGCCCGACTCGTCGAGCACGCCTGGATCGATGCCCTCGAAAAGCTCGGTCTCACTCACGCCGGCCTCATCGTGCTGCACCTGCTCGATGCCGGTTCGCTGAGCCAGACCGAGCTGGCGAAGCGCGCGAGGGTGGAGGTGCAGACGATGTCCCGCACTCTCGAGAGGCTGGAGCGGGAGGGGTACGTGGGACGCGAGAAGCATCCGCAGGACGGTCGTCGTCACGTCGTGACCCGCACCGCCGTCGGACGCGAGGTCTGGATATCCTCGCGCACGCTCGAAGCCGACCTGTTTCCGAGCATCACCGACAACCCTGGAATGCGCGCCGCCCTGCTCGAGATCATCCAAGCGACCTCGGCAGGGCGGTGGGAGCGGAACTAGGCGGTCGGTGCGCCTGCCTGTTGCTCGGCGATCTTGGCATGCACCTCGGCCATGTCCAGTTCCTTCACGGCTTCGATGACCTGCTCGAGGGCAGGCGCCGGAAGAGCGCCGGGCTGCGAGAAGACGAGAACGCCGTCACGGAAGGCCATCAGCGTGGGGATCGAGGTGATTCCCGCGGCGCCGGCGAGCGCCTGCTCTGCCTCGGTGTCGACCTTGCCGAAAGTGATCTCCGGGTTCTTCTCGCTCGCCGCCTCATAGATCGGTCCGAACATCTTGCACGGTCCGCACCAGTCGGCCCAGAAGTCCACCAGGGTGATGCCGTCCGAGGTGACGGTCTTCTCGAATTCGTCGGTCGTCAGGTTCACAGTTGTCATGTTCGTCTCCGTTTCACGCGTTGAGCAGCTCACCAGTCAACAACACCTGGAGAGGTAATGCACATTCCCTCCGCCCTTCCGACTGTGGTATCCCACAACGGATGCTGACAGGACCACCATGCTTTCGTGCGCCCCCGACGACCGTCTTGGCACCGGCGCGACCACGCTCGTACCGTGAAGGGAGCGACACTCAAGGAAAAGACGACAGCCATGACCCAGCTCGACGACCGACCAGCGACCACGACCTCTTCCGCTGCGGAGAAGACCGCGGGAATCGACACTGCATGGCTCGGCGACTACCTGCTCGGCCAGTGGGCGGATGCCAGGCGGCACGCGCGAGGCCTCGTCGCCAGACCCGAATTCCAGCGCGTCGACGACCTGTCGCTCGCCGAGCAGCGCGAGCGCACCTTCGGTCAACTCAAGCTCCTCGTCGAGGAGGGGGCCGTGCACCGAGCCTTCCCCAAGTCGCTCGGCGGTGACGACGACCACGGCGGCAACATCGCCTCCTTCGAGGAGATCGTGCTCGCCGATCCGTCACTGCAGATCAAATCCGGTGTGCAGTGGGGCCTCTTCGCTGCGGCAGTGCTGCACCTCGGAACAGAGCGCCACCACGCACGACTGCTGCCGGACATCCTCGACCTCACGACCCCCGGCGCCTTCGCCATGACGGAGACCGGCCACGGCTCGGATGTCGCGGCCATCGGCACGACGGCCACCTACGACGAGAAGACGGAGGAGTTTGTCATCCACACTCCGTTCCGCGCAGCGTGGAAGGACTACCTCGGCAATGCGGCCCAGCATGGCAGGGCCGCTGTCGTCTTCGCGCAGTTGATCACCAAGGGCGTCAACCACGGTGTGCACGCGTTCTACCTGCCGATCCGCGATGACAAGGGGTTTCTGCCCGGTGTTGGCGGCGAGGACGACGGTCTCAAGGGCGGACTGAACGGCATCGACAACGGTCGCCTGCACTTCGATCACGTTCGCGTGCCGCGTGAGGACCTGCTCAACAGGTACGGCGACGTCGCTGCCGACGGAACCTACACGTCATCGATCGCCAGCCCGGGGCGCCGCTTCTTCACCATGATCGGCACGCTCGTGCAGGGCAGGGTGTCGCTCGACGGGGCATCAGTGGTCTCCAGCAAGCTGGCCCTCTACATCGCCATCACCTACGGCTCCCAGCGCCGCCAGTTCACCGCGGCGAAGCCCACCGAAGAAGAGGTGATCCTGGACTACCAGCGTCACCAGCGTCGGCTCCTTCCCCGTCTCGCCACCACCTACGCGATGTCCTTTGCCCACGAGAAGCTGCTCACCGCCTTCGACGGCGTCTTCTCCGGAGCGCGGGCCACGGATGCCGACCGCGAAGACCTCGAAACTCTGGCTGCGGCCCTCAAACCGCTCAGCACCTGGGCGGCCCTCGACATCCTGCAGGAGGCTCGTGAGGCCTGTGGTGGGGCTGGCTTTCTCGCCGAAAACCGGCTCACCCAACTGCGCGCCGACCTCGACGTCTACGTGACCTTCGAGGGCGACAACAACGTTCTGCTGCAACTGGTGGCCAAGCGCCTGCTCACCGATTTCTCCCGCAAATTCGCTAAGGCGGATGCCGGCGCCCTCGCCGGTTACGTCGCGAGCCAGGTCGGCTCGGCCGCGGTCCACCGCTTCGGTCTGCGCCAGCTGGCCCAGAACGTTGCGGACTTCGGATCGACCGCCCGCTCAGTCGGCTACGTTCGCGACACGGATTCCCAGCGCCAACTGCTCACCGACCGGGTGCAGACCATGGTCGCTTCGCTGGCCGGGCGCCTTCGCAATGCGAACAAGCTCTCACCGGCCGATGCGGCCGACCTCTTCAACGCCAACCAGAACGAACTGATCGAGGCGGCGCGAGCCCACGGACAGCTGCTGCAGTGGGAGGCCTTCACTGAGGCGCTCGCGGAGGTGGAGGATGCTGAGACGCTGAAGGTGCTCACCTGGCTGCGCGATCTCTTCGGGCTCGGCCTGATCGAGAAGAACCTCGCCTGGTACCTCATCAACGGGCGTCTTTCGGGGCAGCGAGCCCTCGCCATCACCGACTATATCGACGACCGTCTGCTCCCTCGGCTGCGTCCCCACGCGCTCGACCTCGTGGAGGCTTTCGGGTTCGTACCAGGCCAGGTGCGGGCGACGATCGCCAGCGGCGTTGAGAAAGAACGGCAGCAGGAAGCCGCCGAGTACTACAGCGCGCTGCGCGCGAGCGGGGATGCACCCGTGGACGAGAAGTCGCTCACGGCCAAACGCTGAGGTCCGTGAGCCGTCCAGCCGCGATTGTTCCCTCGTGCGGCAGATGTTCCGGCTCGAGCAGGAACAGTCGCTCCGGATGGGAACATCCACCAAGTGCTGACGCGTAACGGACCGATCGTGGTTACGGGAACGACGACGGCACCACGAGGCCGTGCTCGTTAGCGAGGACGATGGCCTGCGCCCGGTCGCGCAGCTGCACCCTGCCGAAGACCCGGCTCACGCGCTGACGGAGTGTCCGCTGAAGTACATTCATTGTGGATTCTTTGCAGGCGATCTATTTTTCGTCGGCGTGAGGGCGTAGCTTGTTGCCCACGGTAACCGTGTGTACACATGTGACCAGTGGGCCGTGATGTCCCCGGTGTTCCCACACGGCAAGAAACGGAGGACCGGCTGATCACCCGAAGATCACCGGCCTTTCCCCGATCATCTGCCATCAGTGGCCCGCCGTGTCGGCAGCCGTGCCGAGGGCCACGAGTGGCGTCTGCCCGACAATTCCTTCGAGCAGCTTCCTGTCTCCCCGATCGGTCAACAGCCGCTCATTCGCGTTCAGCCGCCTGTTTCCAGCGCCCGTCCGACTTGGTCGACGCGGCGAGGCGGTCCAGCAAAGAAAAAGCCCTACTCCCCGTAGAAGCCGGGAAATAGGGCCAGTGGCTCCGACGGGCGTCGATCCCGTGACCTCTCGATTTTCAGTCGAACGCTCTACCAACTGAGCTACAGAGCCGCATATCGGTGCAAGACCAATATAAATAAGGCACGGCCGTCTGGCGAGAGATGACCGTGCCTTGCGACCCTGACCGGACTTGAACCGGCGACCTCCGCCGTGACAGGGCGGCGCGCTAACCAACTGCGCTACAGGGCCTAGCTATGTTTCGTGACCCCAACGGGATTCGAACCCGTGTTAACGCCGTGAAAGGGCGCCGTCCTAGGCCACTAAACGATGGGGCCGTGAAGTAAACAACCTTCATAGCTACCGAGGAACAAGCATAGGGGTGAGTACCCCATTTGCCAAACGAGCAGCGGATGCCCCGGCAGCCCACTGCGCCAGCCACTGTCATCCGCAGAAAACAGCCACTCCGCGCCAAACGCCGAGCGATTGGCGGAGCTCCGAGTAGGTTCAACTCGTCATTGAGGCTTCCCGGTGCTGGTCGTTGCTCGGATCACTCGTTAGCGTTGCAGGTGTTGACAGTGTTGCTGGCCTGACTGCACAGGGGACTGCGTCACGAGTCGGGGAGAAATGAACAGCACGAAGAGTATCCGGGATGCCACCACCCGCCTGACCCGCAGCCCGCGTGCGCGCCGTTCCTTTGCGATCGTTGCCGTGCTGTCGGTGCTCATCACCGGCACCATCGTCGGAACCTCCACTGAGTCTGCGTGGGCCGTGGACTATCCGAGTTGGCAGGACGTGCAGAACGCCCGCACCAATGTCACCGCCACCCAGGCTGAGGTGACGAGGCTGAAGGGTCTTCTCGCCGGTCTCGAGGCCGATGCCACCTCGACCCAGGCCGTCGCGGTCGAGAAGGGCGTGAAGGCCCAGGAGGCGCAACTGGCCTACGACACGGCGGCGCAGAAGGCTGCGGCGTTGCAGAAGCAGGCCGACACCGCCCAGGCCAACGCAGCTAAGTCCAAGGAGCAGGCGGGGCAGCTCGCCGCGAAGCTCGCCCGTTCGGGCGGTGGTGAAGATCTCAGTTCTACGCTGTTCTTCAGCGGAAACAAAGCAGACAGCCTGCTCTCGCAACTCGGCCTGGCCAGCATGGTTAAGAACCAGTCGGCCGGCCTCTACGAGAAGGCCATTCAGGACCAGAACACATCCCAATCACTGACTGACCAGGCCAACGTCGCCAAGAACGCTCTGAAGGCGCTGGCGGATGACGCGCAGAAGGCATCCGATATTGCCGTCGCCGCCGCGCAGGCCGCCGCGACCGCCCTCGCAGCCCAGCAGGAGAACCAGGCGCGACTCGAAGCTCAACTCGCGACCCTGGTCGAGAATCGCGATCACACCGAGGCCGAGTATGCGGCCGGCATCAAGGCACTGTGGGGTGACAGTGCGGGGCTCGGTGCCGGCCAGATCAGTGCGACCGGTTGGGCGCGTCCCGCCGGTGGCCACATCTCCAGCGGGTACGGCAACCGCCTCGACCCCTTCACGCACCACTACGCTCTCCACTCGGGCACTGACCTCGCGCCATCCTGCAACTCGCCGATGTTCGCGGCGCACACCGGCATTGTCGTCTATGCCGGCCCCTACGGCGGCTACGGCAACTTCATCAAAATCATGAACAACGATGGAAGCGGCCTCGGTACCGGTTATGGGCACATCGTCAACGGCGGCATTCTGGTGCAGGTCGGCCAGCAGGTCGGCGTCGGCCAGAACATCGCGAGGGTTGGCAGCACCGGGTGGTCGACCGGATGTCACCTGCACTTCGAGGTGTATCACGACGGTCTCACCCAGGACCCGGTGCCGTTCATGCGTGGTCAGGGCATCGAACTCGCCAACTGATCGTCACTGACGATTCCCTCGATCGAGGGCATCTGAGCCCCGATTTCGGGCTGATTACGGCGCCCTCTGCGCTGCCGATAGTACTTTGTGCTGGCTAAATTCCTGCGCGCTTGTTACTGTGACTGATGTTAACAGTGTTACTGGAGTGACTGCAGGGGGATCTGCGGCACGAACTCGGGGAATCATGACTCACAGCTCACACGGTCGCACGGCCACGTTCCACCTGCCGCGTGCGCGGCGGTCGCTCGCCATCGCGACAGCGCTCGCGGTACTCGTCACCGGCACCGTCTTCGGCCAGGCTGCAGAGTCCGCCTCGGCCAAGGACTACCCCAGCTGGTCCGATGTGCAGGCTGCGCGCACCAGCGTCGCCGCCAAGGAGGCCGAGATCAAACGTCTCGACGGGCTGCTGGCGGGGCTCGCCACCGGGGTGACGTCGACCCAGGCCATCGCTCAGCAGAAGGGCGAAGAGGCCTTTGCCGCCCGCCAGAAGTCCGACGAGGCCAGCTTCAAATCAGACGAACTGAAGAAGCAGGCGGATGCCGCCAAAGCCAAGGCAGCCACGTCGAAGCAGCAGGCTGGTCAGCTCGCCGCCAAGCTCGCCCGCTCCGGCGGTGGCAACGACCTCAGCACTACTCTTTTCTTCAGCGGCGACAAGGCTGACAGCCTCCTGTCGCAGCTCGGCCTGGCCAGCATGGTCAAGGACCAGTCGTCAGGGCTCTACGACAGGGCAGTGCAGGACCAGAACACCGCCCAGTCGCTGACCGACCAGGCCGACGTTGCCAAGAATGCCCTCAAGACTCTCTCTGATGTCGCGGATAAGGCGCTGGTAGAGGCAAACGCCGCGTCGGATAGGGCTGCAGCCGCTCTCTCGGAGCAGCAGGACAACAAGGGGCGGATGGAGGCCCAGCGCGCTTCACTGGTCCAGAACACGAGCAACGTCGAATCGGAGTACAACGCTGGCGTTGCTGCGGCCATCGCGGAGGCAAAGGCGAAGGCGGCAGCGGCAGCGGCTGCGGCTGCGGCCTACGCGGCCGCCCATCCCGCGGAGAGCGGTGGTAGCGCCGGGGCCCCGAGCACCTCTGGCTGGTATCGACCAGCGGGTGGTCGCATCTCCAGCGGGTTCGGATGGCGCAACAATCCGGTCACCCACGTTAATGCCCTTCATGCGGGCACCGACCTCGCCGCGGGATGTAATTCACCGATTTTCGCTGCGCACTCTGGCACCGTCAGCTTTGCCGGCTGGAGCGGCGGTTACGGAAACTTCATCCTCATTGACAACGGTGGAGGTGTATTCACCGGTTACGGCCACATCGTCAATGGCGGCACCCTCGTGAGCAAGGGTCAGCAGGTTTCGGGCGGCCAGCAGATCGCCAGAGTCGGAAGCACGGGCCACTCCACGGGTTGCCACCTCCACTTCGAGACGCGTCCAGGCGGGAAGGCCGTGGACGCCGTGCCGTTCATGGCGGACCGCGGAGTGCGACTCTAAAACCACACGCCATAAGAAAGAAGCCCCGCCAAGCATCAGTTTGGCGGGGCTTCTTTCGCGTGGCTGCTTAGTGGTTGCCCTCGGCGACGAGCTTGGCGATGCCGGCCTGCACGATCTCCTCGGCCTCGGCGGCATTGCCCCAGCCTTCGGTCTTGACCCACTTGCCGGGCTCGAGGTCTTTGTAGTGCTCGAAGAAGTGCTCGATCTCTTTGCGGGTGTACTCGGGAATGTCGTCGACATCCTGAATCCACTGCCAGCGCGGGTCCTTCGCCTGCACGGCGATCACCTTGGCGTCGGAGCCGCCGTCGTCGGTCATGTTGAAGACGCCGACCGGGCGCACAGAGACCCCGACGCCGGGGAACAGCGGGTAGTCGAGAAGCACCAGCACGTCGACCGGGTCGCCGTCGAGCCCGAGGGTGTTCTCGAAGAAGCCGTAGTCGGTCGGGTAGACGAAGCCCGTGAAGAGCACCCGGTCGAGGTAGACGCGACCGGTTTCGTGATCCACCTCGTACTTGTTCTTGCTGCCTTTGGGGATCTCGATGATCGCGTCGTAGCTGGCCATGACTGTGGCTCCTCTGGTGTGTGGGGTTTGCTGCAATAACGTTATCGGATGACAACTCGGCCCCGCCTGACCCCCGCGATCGCGGATGTGCGTTCGGCGGTGCGTGCCGCGCTCCCCGCCTTTCCTGAGCTTGTCGAAGGGCCCGAGCTTGTCGAGGGGCGTGCCGCAACCCCCCTCGTCCTCGTGGCCCTCAGCGGCGGTCCCGATTCGCTGGCGCTCGCCGCGGCCACCGCCTTCGAGGCGAAGCGAGTCGGTATTCGTGCCGGCGCCGTGATCGTCGACCACGCGCTACAGGACGGCTCGGCGGATGTCGCGGCCCGCGCAGCCCAGCAGGCTCACGAGCTCGGACTCGACCCCGTCCTCCTCAGGTCTGTGGCCGTCGGCACCGCAGGCGGACCGGAGGCCGCGGCGAGGGAGGCGCGCTACGCGGCGCTGGCCGACGCGGCGACCGAGACCGCTGCGACGACGGTGTTCCTCGGCCACACCCTCGACGACCAGGCCGAGTCCGTGCTGCTGGGTCTTGGGCGCGGCAGCGGACTGGGCAGCATCAAGGGCATGGCGCCGAAGTCCGGTATCTACGCGCGACCGCTCCTCCGGTTGCGACGGCAGACCACCCTGCAGTTCTGCATCGACTCCGGACTGGAAGCGTGGACTGATCCGCAGAACGCCGACGAGCGGTTCACCAGGGTACGGGTACGCAGCACCGTGCTGCCGATGCTCGAACGTGAGCTCGGTCCCGGATTCGCGGAGGCGCTCTTCCGCACCGCGGTGCTCGCGAGGGAAGACACCGAAGCGCTCGACGGCTTCGCAGAGGACCAGCTCGAAGAACTGGCCGAACATGCCGAGGCGGGAATATCGCTGCCGGTCACTGCCCTCGCCGCGAACCCTCCCGCCCTGCGCCAGCGCATCATCCGTATGACGGTGCTGGCAGAGTTCGGGGTGAGCCTCAGCCGCACCCACACACTGGAGGTCTCGAAGCTCGTCATCGACTGGCACGGGCAGGAAGCCATCGACCTGCCCGGCATTAAGGTGGAGAGGCAGGGCGGCCTGCTCATTTTCGGCTCGACAGGGAAGGCCTAGGCCATGGAATACCAGGACATCGCCGACGACCTCACGAGCGTGCTGCTCACCGAGCAGCAGATCCACGAGAAGATCGCTGAACTCTCGCGTCGAATCGAGGCCGACTACGCGGGAGAGAGGCTGCTGCTCGTCGGCGTGCTCCGCGGTGCGGTCATGGTCATGGCCGACCTGGCCCGAGAACTCAAGCTGCCGATCGAGATGGACTGGATGGCGGTCTCCTCCTACGGTTCAGGCACCCAGTCCTCGGGTGTGGTCCGCATTCTTAAAGACCTGGACTCCGACCTGCAGGGCCGCAAGGTGCTCATCGTCGAAGACATCATCGACTCCGGTCTCACGCTCTCCTGGCTGCGAGCCAACCTCGAAAGCCGTGGCGCGGCATCCGTGGAGATCTGCGCGCTGCTCCGCAAACCGGATGCGGCGAAGGTCGCCGTCGACGTGCGCTACATCGGCTTCGAGATCCCGAACGCTTTCGTCGTCGGCTACGGCCTGGACTACGCCGAAAAGTACCGCAATTTTCGGGACATCGGGGTGCTGGCTCCCCACGTCTACGAGAGCTGAGCAACGGCTCTGAGCGGGTAGCTCCATCGCGCATTACGCCCACGGCAAACACGCAGCAGCCGCCCAGCGCGGCTCAGGTAGCCTTGCAGTCACATTCTTCGTCAGAAAGGTGCCGGGCTCGACTCCCGGAACACTATGGACTTCAAGCGTTTTCTTCGCGGGCCACTCGTCTGGATCGTGCTCGCCGTCATCGTCGTCTCCGTGGGTTTCAGCCTGCTGAGCGGCTCTGGCTTCAAGCAGATCGACACCAAGCAGGGCCTCGCGCTGCTCGCCGATGACAAGGTCGCCTCGGCGAAGATCGTCGACACAGAGCAGCGCGTCGATCTCGTGCTGAATACGGCAGGGGCCGACGGCAAGCAGGTGCAGTTCTACTACACCGTCGCCCGCGGTGCCGACATCGTCAAGGCCGTCGACAACTCCGGTGCCAAGTACGACGACCAGGTGGACAAGGGCAACTGGTTCACCTCGTTGCTCGGCCTCCTCGTGCCATTCCTGCTCATCGGTGTGGTCTTCTGGTTCCTGCTGTCCAGCATGCAGGGTGGCGGATCCAAGGTGATGCAGTTCGGCAAGTCGAAGGCCAAGCTGGTCTCCAAGGAGAGCCCGAAGGTCACCTTCGCGGATGTCGCGGGAGCTGACGAGGCGATCGAAGAGCTCGAGGAGATCAAGGACTTCCTCAAGGAGCCTGCCAAGTTCCAGGCTGTCGGTGCCCGTATCCCCAAGGGCGTACTGCTGTACGGCCCTCCCGGTACCGGTAAGACGCTGCTCGCCCGCGCTGTCGCAGGCGAAGCGAACGTGCCGTTCTACTCGATCTCCGGTTCGGACTTCGTCGAGATGTTCGTCGGTGTCGGTGCAAGCCGCGTGCGTGATCTCTTCGCCCAGGCCAAGGAGAACTCGCCGGCGATCATCTTCGTGGACGAGATCGATGCCGTCGGTCGTCACCGTGGCTCGGGTATGGGCGGTGGACACGACGAGCGTGAGCAGACCCTCAACCAGCTGCTGGTAGAGATGGACGGATTCGACGTCAAGACGAACGTCATCCTGATCGCCGCGACCAACCGTCCCGATATCCTCGACCCCGCACTTCTGCGCCCTGGGCGCTTCGACCGCCAGATCGGCGTGGACGCTCCCGACCTTCTCGGTCGCAAGCAGATCCTCGAGGTTCACGGCAAGGGCAAGCCGCTCGCCGCGGGCGTCGACCTCGAAGTGCTGGCCCGCAAGACTCCGGGTTTCACCGGCGCCGACCTGGCGAACGTGCTGAACGAGGCCGCCCTGCTGACCGCGCGTTCCAATGCCCAGCTCATCGACAACCGTGCGCTGGATGAGGCTGTCGACCGCGTCATGGCCGGCCCGCAGCGTCGCACCCGCGTGATGCGCGACCACGAGAAGCTGATCACCGCTTACCACGAGGGCGGACACGCGCTGGTCGCCACGGCGATGCGCAACACCGACCCGGTGACCAAGGTCACGATCCTGCCGCGCGGCCGTGCCCTCGGTTACACGATGGTGCTTCCGCTGGAAGACCGCTACTCGGTGAGCCGCAACGAACTGCTCGACCAGCTCGCCTACGCGATGGGCGGCCGGGTTGCCGAGGAGGTCGTGTTCCACGACCCGACCACCGGTGCGTCGAACGACATCGAGAAGGCGACATCCACCGCCCGCAAGATGGTCACCGAGTTCGGCATGAGCGCGAGCATCGGCTCGGTCAAGCTCGGCTCGGGATCCGGTGAGATGTTCCTCGGTCGCGACATGGGCAGCCAGCGCGACTACTCTGAGCGTCTGTCTGAGCAGGTCGACAAGGAGGTCCGCGCGCTGATCGAGAAGGCGCACGACGAGGCCTGGGAGGTTCTCAACGAGAACCGCGACATCCTGGACAAGCTCGCGACGGCCCTGCTCGAGAAGGAGACGCTGGACCACAACGAGTTGGCCGAGATCTTCACCGACGTCAAGAAGATGCCGGAGCGCCCGCAGTGGCTGTCAAGCGACAAGCGTCCCGTCTCTGCGCTACCTCCCGTAATCGTGCCCCAGAAGGCGCCGATCGATGCGGGAGTGGTCGATGGTGGAGTAACGTCCGAGCCAATAAAGAAGGCTCGCACGCCACGACCGCGCAAGCGGCCAGACGTCGCAACCGCCTAGGTTTCTCAACCGCGTAAGGGGATTCGTGGCCAGCTCTACCACTGACCCGATCGATACGGCTCGCATCGAGGCTGCCGTGCTGGAGATCCTCGCCGCCATCGGCGAGGATCCGGCCAGGCCCGGCCTCGAGTCGACCCCCAGGCGCATCGCCCAGTCTTACACCGAGTTCTTCTCCGGTCTCGCCGTCAACCCGCTCGATTTCCTGGCCGACAGCGCGGAGTTCACTGCCGACTCCGGCGAGTTGAGCGAACTGGTGTTGCTGCGCGACATCGAGTTCCGCTCGATGTGCGAGCACCACCTGCTGCCTTTCATCGGCGTCGCCCACATCGCTTACGTGCCGCGCTCCCGCATCGTCGGCCTCGGCAAGCTCCCGAGAGTCGTCGACACGCTCGCCTCCCGTCCACAGCTCCAGGAGCGTCTGACCGAGGAGATCGCGGATGCCCTGCAGACCGGTCTCGATCCGCTCGGCGTGCTCGTGGTGATCGACGCGGTGCACAGTTGTGTCACCTCACGCGGGGTGCGGCAGTCGAAGAGCTCTGCTGTGACGATGGCGAGTCGCGGTATCCTCACCGAGCCGGTCGCCAGGGCAGAGATCATGGTCATGATCGGCGGTGCGGATGAGTAACGAGATCGTCTCCCTTCGGCCGTATCGGCCCGTCGGGTTGTCCCGCCCGCGGATCATGGGCGTGCTCAACATGACGCCGGACTCCTTTAGCGACGGCGGTCTCTTCACGCAGATCGACGCGGCCATCGCCAGGGGAGCAGAACTGGTGGCCGCCGGCGCCCAGCTCATCGACGTGGGTGGCGAGTCCACCCGTCCCGGCGCCGAACGGCTGCCGGTGGAGGAAGAGCAGCGTCGTGTGCTGCCGGTGATCGAGGCTCTAACCGATCGCGGCATCCCGGTGAGCATCGACACGATGAATGCGTCGACGGCGCTCGCGGCTGCCGAACGCGGCGTCGTGCTGATCAACGACGTCTCTGGTGGCCTCGCGGATGAGGGAATGCCCAGGGTGGCCGCCGAGACCGGTCTGCACTTCGTCGCGATGCACTGGCGCGGTCCGAGCAAGACGATGGATGAGAACTCCGTCTACGAGAACGTGCTGAAAGATGTGCGCAACGAGTTGAAGAACCGGGTCGCCGAACTGATTATCAATGGCGTGCGTCCCGACCGCATCATCCTCGATCCGGGGATCGGCTTCGCGAAGACGACTGTGCACAACTGGAAGCTGCTCTCTAACCTGGCGGCACTCGAGACCATTGGATACCCCATACTCATCGGTGCCTCACGCAAGAGGTTCCTCGGAACGCTGCTGCCGAAGGAAGCCCCGACTACCGACCGTGACCCCGCAACAGCCACGATCAGCGCGCTCGCCGCCCAGGCCGGAGTGTGGGGCATCCGCGTGCACGATGTCGCGGGTACGAAGGCCGCGCTCGACGTCTGGGAGGCGATGCAGCCGTGACCGGTAGTACCAGTAACGACAAGCATCACGGGGATCGCATCGAGTTGGCCGGGCTGCGCGTCTTCGCCTTCCACGGGGTGCTCGACGAGGAGCGAGAGGCCGGCCAGGAATTCCTGATCGACGTCACGATCTCCCTCGATCTCGGTCCGGCGGCCGACAGCGACGACGTGACCCGCACCATCCACTACGGCGACCTGGCCGAGGCGATCGCCTCGGCGGTCAAGCGCGATCCGGTCAACCTGATCGAGACGGTGGCGCAGCGCGTGATTGACCTGGTGCTTGCCTACCCGCAGGCCATGCTCGCGACTGTCACCGTGCACAAGCCGAGCGCGCCCATCCCTGTTCCCTTCGCCGACGTCTCGGTCACCCTCACGCGAGGCCGCAGTTGATCCGCAGAAGAATCGTGTCGCCCGCGGTCATCGCGCTCGGCTCGAATCTCGGCGACCGTGAGGCGAATCTGCGTGGTGCGATCGCGGCGCTCGACGCCATCGAGGGCGTGACGGTGACGGCGGCCTCCGGAATCGTGGAGTCGAACGCGGTGAAGCCGGAGGGGTCGGATGCCGCGGCGCCCGACTACCTCAACGCCGTCGCCCTTGTGCAGAGCGAGCTACCACCCCAATACCTGCTCGATGAGCTGAACCGTATCGAGGCCGCTTTCGGCCGAGTGCGCGAGGAACCCTGGGGGGACCGCACCCTCGACCTCGACATCGTGGCCTTCGGATCGCTGGCCTCGGATTCTGCGCGGCTGACGCTGCCGCATCCAAGGGCCTGGGAGCGTCCGTTCGTGATCGTGCCGTGGCTGCAGGTCGACCCGGACGCGCTGATCCCCGGCGTTGGACGCATCGCGGCCCTCGACGCGGCGACCTCCTCCGAGGTGTGGCCTTTCGATGCGGCAGCACTGTTCGAGGGGGCGACGCGATGAAGCGCACCAGCCCGGTCACCCTCATCCTGCTCGCACTACTCGGTGGCGTGGTCGGCGCGTTCCTGGAGGCGGCGCTCGCCTCAGCAGGGCGCCCCATCATCGTTCCACCGCTGACACTCGCCATTGCGCTGGCGGCCATCGGCGGCATCATCATCTCGCTCGCGGTGCCTATCCGCCGGCTGACCAGGGGTAAGTCCAAGGGTCCTATCGACCCCTTCTACGCCATGCGGGTGCTGGTGCTGGCCAAAGCCAGCGCGCTCATCGGAGCCCTGCTGATCGGTTTCGGGATCGGGATCGGCATCTATCTGCTGACCCGCTCCATCGTGCCGGTAAACTCGGTGGGGCTGGCGATCGCCACGATCATCGGCTCCGGAGTGCTGCTCGCCGCCGGGCTCATTGCTGAGCACATGTGCACTATTCCGCCAGGAGATGATGATGACGACCCAGGCAAGAAGGCCATCAGAGTCAGGCCGTAGCAAGCGGAGCCGAGGAGCAGCGTGAACCGACTCGAATTGCCCGAAAGCGACTGGCGTAGGGTCTCACCCAAACTCATCGTGGTCGAACTGCTCGGTGGCGCCATCTTCCTCATCGCCATGGTCGTCGCCGGCATTGCTATGTACCTCCTGCACATCTGGTGGATCGCCGCCGCGATCGGTGTGGTCGCCATCGTCGCGATCGTGAACCTCGCCCTCACCCGTCGCCGGGTGCGCTCTATCGGTTACCAGCTGCGCGACGATGACCTGCTCTTCCGTCGCGGCATCATGTGGCAACGTTTCGTTGCAGTGCCCTACGGACGGATGCAGTTGGTCGACATCAACCGCGGCCCTCTGGCCCGCAGTCTCGGGCTCAGCGAACTCAAGTTCGTCACGGCGGCCGCCGCGGCGGGTGTGACCATCCCTGGACTCCCGGAGGCGGAGGCCGAAGAACTGCGCGACCACCTCGTCTCCGTCGCTGAAAGCCGTCGGGCTGGACTGTGAGTGACGCCTCCCTTCCCGAGCCGGCCGTCGCAGCGGTCGCGGAGACCGTCGCACGCCTGACCGACGGCGAGTGGCACCGGCTGCACCCGGCATCCCCTCTCCTCAAGGGTGGTATCGCGCTGATCGCGATCCTCGGAATCATCATCGCCAACCTGCGCGAGCGTCTGATCGGGCTGTTCCTGCCGTACTACGGCGCGCAGGGCGACCCGGTCAACTACATCGTCGACAACGGCTACGTTGTGCAGGCGCTGCTCATCGTCGGCGGCCTGTTGCTGCTCTTCATCGCGGGCTTCTACGTGTCGTGGCGGATGCACAGTTTCCGCATCACCGACGAGGTGGTCGAGGTGCGATCGGGCGTGCTGTTCCGCACCAACCGCAAGGCGCGACTCGACCGCATCCAGGGCATCAACGTCGTGCGGCCGTTCTTCGCGCGACTCTTCGGGGCGGCCAAACTGGAGATCAGCCAGGCCGGCCACGACGCCAACGTGCAACTGTCCTATCTCGCATCCGGCGCGACGGATGACCTGCGCCGGGAGATCCTGCGCCGAGCATCTGGCACACGCGCGCGGGAGGAAGCGGCGGCATCCGGAGTTTCTGCTCCCGCCCAGAACGTGATCGACCGGCGGATGGACGAGTTTCTCGCGCCGGAGCTCGACCAGAACGCGGCAGCGCCGGAGTCGGTGGTGACGATCCACCTCGGTCGGCTGGTCGGGTCCATCATCCTCAGCGGAAGCACGGTCTTCGCCCTGCTTCTCATCATCGGTGCAATCGTCTGGATCTCCACCTCTGGCGAGTACTACGTGCTCTTCTTCGTGCTGCCGAGCATCATCGGTTTCGGTAGCTACTACGTGCGCCGTTTCACCAAATCTCTGCGGTACACGATCGCCGGGACTCCGGATGGCGTGCGGGTCGGGTTCGGCCTGCTGTCGACCAGCAACGAGACGCTGCCGCCCGGCCGCATCCACTCCATCGAGGTGAGCCAGCCACTGCTCTGGCGCCCCGCCAGATGGTGGCAGATCAGGGTGAACCGGGCCAGCCGCACCTCCAACCGTGGAGCAGAGAACCAGGCGAACACGACCATCCTGCCGGTGGGCAACCGCGCCGACGTGACCAAGGTTCTCGAACTCATGCTGCCCGACTTCATCGGGCCCGAAGCCGTCGCGTTCATCGAAACCGGGTTGGTGTCGAAGGGCAACGACGGTTTCACGAACTCGCCGAAGCGAGCAGCCTGGCTTCGGCCGGTCTCCTGGCGTCGCAACGGCTTCCGGATCGTGCCCGGCTCGATCGTGCTGCGCAAGGGGGCGATCTGGCGGCGTCTGATCATCGTGCCGCAGCCCAGGCTGCAGAGTGTCGCTGTGCGTCAGGGCCCGCTGCTTCGTCTGCTCCGCCTGGCCGACATCCACCTGCACACGGTGGCCGGCCCGATCAGTGCCGAGCTCAGTGCCCTCGACCAGGATGCCGCGGTCGTCTTCTTCGGCGAGGTGGCGGAGGTCGCGGTGCGGGCAGGCGACAGCGATACCTCGCACCGCTGGCGTTCCGGTGAGGCGGCGTGAGCTTTCCCGTGGAAGCCACACCGCCCCACCAGCGCTCAGGACGTCTCGGCATCGGCATCGTCGGCGCCGGTCGTGTCGGACCTGTCCTCGGCGCGGCGCTCGCCGGCGCCGGCCATGCGATCGTCGGCATTTCCGCGATATCCGACTCGAGTAGGGAGCGGGCAGAGGTCATGCTGCCCGGGGCGCCGATCCTCGACGTGCCGCTGCTCGTCGAGCGCAGCGAACTGGTGATCCTTGCGGTGCCGGCGAGCGAGCTGGCCGCGCTGGTGGAAGGTCTCGCTTCTACGGGGGCGTGGCAGCCCGGACAGCTGGTGATGCACACGGCGGCCGAATACGGCACCGGTGTGCTGGCGCCGGCCGCGGCATCCGGAGCGATACCGCTCGCCATTCACCCCGCTGTCTCCTTCACCGGCACCACGATCGATGTGAGCCAGCTTGTCGGCGCGTACTTCGCCGTGACCGCGCCGGGTCCTGTGCAACCGATAGGCCAGGCACTCGTCGTGGAGATGGGTGGCGAACCGGTGATGGTCGCGGAGGCCGACCGCGCGGCCTACGCGGAGGCGATCGCGACGGCGACGAGCTTCTCGAGTGCGATCGTCGACCAAGCGACGGCCATCCTCGCCTCGATCGGCGTCGACTCTCCTGGCCAGGTGCTCGCCCCCCTCGTACGTTCCTCGGTCGAGAACGCCCTGCGCCGCGCCCACTGACCCGGAGCTGCCCAGGGCGCGTCGTTCTGGGCCGGCCTGCCCGCGTGCGGCGAGCCACTACCATCGAGTGGTGCCCATTGCCGTAGCCGAAACC
The DNA here is from genome assembly GCF_040549465.1 of Glaciihabitans sp. UYNi722. Lineage (NCBI taxonomy): Bacteria > Bacillati > Actinomycetota > Actinomycetes > Micrococcales > Microbacteriaceae > Glaciihabitans > Glaciihabitans sp. UYNi722. The sequence continues at coordinate 72,409 of NZ_JBEPTL010000002.1, forward strand.
GTGTCAGCGCTGCGAACGGGAACGGCGGATGCCCGCGCCGCAGGCAGGAGCATCGCCCTTGTCCCGACCATGGGGGCCCTGCACGACGGTCATTTCGCCCTCGTGCGCAGGGCCCGCGAGGTCGCCGACCTGGTGATCGTGTCGATCTTCGTCAACCCCCTGCAGTTCGGTCCAACCGAAGACCTCGACCGCTACCCGCGCACCATGGACGCGGATGTCGCAGAGCTCGAGCAGCTCGGCGTCGACTGGGTCTTCGCGCCGAGCGTCGCCGAGATGTACCCGAGTGGCGCCATCCAGACCAGGGTGACCGCAGGAGAGGTCGGATCGCTCTACGAAGGCCGCACCCGCACCGGCCACTTCGACGGCGTGCTCACCGTCGTCTCGAAACTCTTGAATATCGCGCAGCCCGACACGGTGCTCTTCGGCCAGAAAGACGCCCAGCAGGTCTTCCTGGTCGCGCGAATGATCGCGGACCTGGACCTCCCGGTCACCGTCGAAGTCGTGCAGACAGTGCGCGAGCAAGATGGTCTCGCCCTCTCCAGCCGCAACCGGTTCCTCGACGAAAGAGAGAAGCTCGCCGCGCTCGGGCTGTCGATCGCGCTGAAGGCGGCGGAGTCATCCGCTCATCGAGGCGTCGACGCGGTGCTCGCGGCGGCGCAGTCGGTGCTCAGGGGCGAGGGCATCGTGGAACTCGACTACCTGAAGGTGGTCGCCCCCGAGACCTTCCTGCCGGTCGACGATGACTACCTTGGCAAAGCCGTCGTGCTCATCGCGGCCCGGGTGGGAACGACCAGACTCATCGACAACACGACGATCTTCCTCGGGGGAATGCGCAATTAGCGCGGCCCGTGGCCCCCGTCTTCGCGATGCCGATTCGCGGAACCGGGTCAATGCGGCCACGTGGGGTCAACGCGATGGCCCATTTCGGCCGCATTGGCCCGGTCGTGCGGACTGTGCGCACACTGCGAGTCGTCACATCCGGCAGGTACGCCCGGCCCGGCGCGTGGCCCCCGTAAACTTGGGCGAGCCACAATCACCTGGAGTTACGCATGACCGAGAACGTCGCCGCCGCAGAACCCTCAGAAGAGGAACTCTCCGAGCAGACCCGGGTGCGGCTGGGCAAGCGCGAGCGCCTGATCGAATCCGGAGCTGAGGCCTACCCGGTCTCACTCCCGATCACGACGACTATCCCCGAGGTGCGCGCCAAGTACCCAGAGCTCGAAACGGATGCCACCACCGGCGACATCGTCGGCCTGGCCGGCCGCGTGGTGCACCTCCGTAACACCGGCAAGCTCTGTTTCGCCTCGCTGCAGTCGGGCGACGGCTCCCGCATCCAGGCCATGGTGTCCCTCGCGGAGGTCGGCCAGGAATCGCTCGACCTCTGGAAGGATCTCGTCGACCTCGGCGATCACCTGTTCGTCTTCGGCGAGGTCATCTCCAGTCGCCGAGGCGAGCTGTCGGTGCTGGTGAAGGAATGGAAGATCGCCGCGAAGGCGCTTCGTCCGCTGCCGAACCTCCACGTCGAACTGAGCGAGGAGACCCGGGTTCGCAGCCGCTACCTCGACCTGATCGCTCGCGAGGGCGCGCGCCAGATGGTGCGCAACCGCGCAGCCTCCGTGGCATCCCTGCGCACGACCTTCGCCGACCACGGCTATGTCGAGGTCGAGACGCCCATGCTGCAGACCATGCACGGAGGGGCATCCGCTCGTCCCTTCGCCACCCACAGCAATGCCTTCGACACCGAGCTGTTTCTGCGCATCGCACCGGAACTCTTCCTGAAGCGTGCCGTCGTCGGTGGCATCGAGCGGGTCTTCGAGATCAACCGCAACTTCCGTAACGAGGGCGCCGACTCAACCCACTCCCCGGAGTTCGCGATGCTCGAGGCCTACCAGGCCTACGGCGACTACAACCAGATGGCGGATCTCACCCAGAAGATGATCCAGAACGCCGCGATCGCGATCGGCGGCAGCACCGTCGTCACCTGGGCCGACGGCAGCGACTACGACTTCGGTGGCGAATGGGATCGCGTGAGCATGTACGACTCGCTGAGTGCGGCATCCGGCCGACAGGTGACGGCAGAGACGCCGGCGGATGAACTGCTCGCCTTCGCCGCGACCCTCGGCATCGAGGTGCACCAGCCCACCCACGGCAAGCTGGTCGAGGAACTCTGGGAGCACTTCGTGAAGACGGGCCTCGAGCGCCCGACCTTCGTCATGGACTTCCCGCTCGACACGTCTCCGCTGGTGCGCGCCCACCGCTCGATTCCGGGCCTGGTCGAGAAGTGGGACCTGTATGTGCGCGGCTTCGAACTCGCGACCGGATACTCCGAGCTCGTCGACCCCGTCGTGCAGCGCGAGCGTTTCATCGAGCAGGCCAAGCTCGCGGCGGCCGGCGACCTCGAGGCGATGCGGCTCGACGAGGAGTTCCTGCGAGCCCTCGAGTACGGCATGCCGCCGAGTGGTGGAATGGGCATGGGAATCGACAGGTTGCTGATGGCGCTCACCGGCCTCGGCATCCGCGAGACGATCCTCTTCCCACTGGTGAAGTAGGGTTTCCCGGGTGAGCTATCTGCCGAAGGAACCCCGCGACAAAGACCCGAAAAAGGTCACCCCGACGCGCCTCGCTGTCTGGGTTTTCGTCGGCGCTGTCGGGCTGTACTTCATCATCACCGGCGTCATCGGCGTCATCAACCACGGTTAGTCCACGCACAGCCGCGAGACGTATCCTGTACTCGTGATCGAAAATTTCTGGGGCAACGCGATCTTCTCGGTCGTGCCCACGATCCTGGTCGGGCTGATCTTTTGGCTCGTGATGCGGTCGATCGTCAGGGCCGATCGCACGGAGCGCAAGGTCTACGCAGAGATCGAGGCCGAGGAACGCGCCCGCATGGAGCAGGAATCCGCTAGTCGCGAGGCCTGAGCCGCACGTTCGGTAGTTCCGGCGCGGGCAGTGCAGAGCCGTCGTAGCCTGCCACAAGGCCGAAGCGGCCGTCCACTCGCTCGCCCTGGATGACATCCGCCTGCCATTCCGCACGGAACTGCACGATCTCGTCGTGACTGCGCCCGATGAAGTTCCACCACATGACGATGCTCTCGCCGAGCGGAACGCCGCCGATGAGGAGGATTCGCGCTGCCGTGTCACCGGCCTGGAGCCGCAGACTCGCGATACCCGGTTCGAGGTAGGCAAGGTGGGAGAGCGGCAGTTCCTCGCCCTGCACGCTGATCGCGCCGGTGTCGAGCAACACTCCCAGTTCGAAGCGCGGGTCGACCGGTAGATCGACGGATGCGCCGGCCGGCAGGTCGATCTGCGCACCGACGAGATCGCTGAAGACCGTCGCCGTCGACATCTGCCCGACCAGCGAGCCGATGAACACCCTCAGTTCCGTCGCACCGAAAGCCACCGGCTCCGGCACGTAGTGTTCGAAGAAGGGTTCACCGTGCCGACTCTCGTCGGGCAGAGCGAGCCACAGTTGGGCGCCGTGCAGCACAGTGGTCGCCGCCATGGACACTTCGGAGTGTGCGATGCCTCGTCCCGCGGTCATCAGATTCAGTTCACCCGGACGCACGAGTGCGTGGCTGCCGACGCTGTCGCGATGGTCGATCTCGCCGGAGAACAGCCAGCTGACCGTCTGCAGTCCGGTATGCGGATGCGGCGGCACGACCATGCCACCCTGCTCGGCACTGTTCGCTCCGGGCATCGCGTCAGGTCCGTAATGGTCGACGAAGCACCAGGCGCCGATCAACGACCTTCTGCGCTGCGGGAGTGTGCGGCGCACGCCCATCGCGCGTGGGCCACCGAGTGGCACGTCGCGCGGTGCCAGGATCTCGACGGCCGCGACTGCCGTGCGCGGCCACTCGCTGAGCAGCTCGGCCGGTTCCTTCTCGAGGTTGCTCATGCCGGGGGAAGGCTTACACCTGGCAGAACCCCCGTGCTGATCCAGGGAAGATCGAAGGTCATCAGGCGCACGTTCTCCGGCCGGTCGGAGAATTTCACCGTCGTGCGCAACAGCAACAGCAACAGCAACAGCAACTCGCTCGGTTGGAGGGTGGCGTTGTCGCGGCGCTGCCCGATGACGTCGAGGGCGGTCAGCGTGCCGGTGGCGACGGCGCCGGACTCCGCAACGTTTCGTGCCCGGCGCGCCCAAGCGCGTGAGCGGGTCGTCGAGACGATGGCGAGCACGGTGCACGCGACCGCGGCGGCAACCAGCACCGTCCATCCCCAGGAGCCGACGGCGACGCCGAGAATCACGAGGATGAACGCGGCATCCGCCAGCACCATCAATGGCAGGCAGATCGCCAGGAGCCTGGCCGGATTTCCGCGCCTGGGGCGTGCGGCGATCGCGCCACTGAGGGGGACTGGGTCGTGAAGGCTCATGGCAGGTTCCTCTCCTCTGGTCCAGCTTCGCGTCTGGTGTCTGCCGCGTCAATCGCGCAAGGTCGCGATGGCGCAATACCGCTGTGCAGCTGCCGCCAGTCGGAGGTCTGCAGTGAGCAGCGGAATCTCCAGGTATTCCGCCAGCGCGACATAGGCCGCGTCGTAAGGGGTGATGTTGTCCTTCATCCGCCAGATTCGTTGCAGGAAGGGCTTGGAGGGGGATCGCACCACGCGATTGCCAGACCATGATGTGACTGCACTCTCCGCGTCGTACTCGGAGAGTCGTCCACGCAGGAGGAGTTTGCGAATGACGCTGGCGAACTCTACGTCTATCAATTCCGGCGCGTAGAAGGATGACTCGAGAAGTCTTATCGCATCAGGATCGGTTCGCGGCATCAGCTCGATCGCGGCCGACACCTCGATGACGAAGCCGCTCATCTGCCTTTTCGGTCGTCGTGGATCATTGCGACGACCTCCTGGGTGTCGATGCCCGCGAGGGCGGGAATCGGCCCTCCCAGTCGATTGCGTGCGTCGACCTCATCCGCAAGCCTTGTCAATTCCTGTCGGAGATAGGCGGAGAGGGAGAGGCCTCGTGATGCCGCTGCGGCGCGAAGTTTCTCCCCGGCTGATTCGTCGAGATTCCTGACCTGCACCGTGACTCCCATGGCTCAATGCTATCCAGATGCATGCGAAATCAAAGATCTGCATGCATCACAATTCTGTCGAACTCGAGTTCCGGCGAATGGCGAGGGGTCGGTTCCGCGGACGGTCGCCCTGCGCCACGCGGGGAGAGGAGAGGATACCTGGTCGTCGAACAGGCAGCCTCCGGTCATCGAGTTGCGGTCTGTTGTGGTTCACAGCCTGGCTGAACAACCACAAGCCGCAACTCAGTTCGGCCGAATCACCAGCAGTTCGCCGACCTCGCAGTCCAGCGCCACGCAGATCGCCTGCAGCGTCGAGTAACGGATGGCGCGAGCCCTGTCGTTCTTCAGGACGGAGAGGTTCACGATGCTCACGCCGACCAACTCGCTCAACCGGGTGAGGGTCATCCCACGTTCATCGAGCAGTTCATCGAGCCGGCAGTGGATGAGGGTGGCATCCTCTTCGCGCACTAGACGAGCCCGTCCGTGTCGCGGCGCAGCTCACGATTTCTCGCGACCAGGCGTGTCTGCTCACGCTGCAGTCTGTCCCCGTACCGAAAGGCAATCACGACGGCTCCTATGACGAGAGCGACCCAGACTGGCCAGAAGTCGACGCTGAAGCCCCCGGAAGGATGTGGCCAGCCGAGAGCAGAGAGATTGTCCGCAGTGACATCCTTATCGTCGACACTCCATCCGGTGACTGTGAGCACTTGGGCTGAGGCGAGTTGACCTCCAACGCGAAACGACAGTTGCCAGGCGAGTCCGCCGACGGCCACGCTGACCGCTGCGGCGATCGCGGCTCTTGTGAGCGCCGGACCAAACGGATTGCCTTTGAGTAGTCGCGAACAGAGGACGGCGATTGCCAGTCCGATCAGCGTGTTCGTCACACCCTGCAACAATTCCCCAGCGGCCAGCCACAGTCGTGCGTCAATTGCCAATCCCGTTATGGACACCTCGGCATGCTGGAACCCTCCCGCAACGACATTCGCAGTGGCCCCGACATTGATGGTCACTGACGATTTGAGCGCGGGCCAGAAAGTCGCCACGGGCAGACTGACCTCCACGGCCTCCGAAATGAATAGCTGCACAATGCGGACGATGGCGATGGTCGCACTGGCGATGGCATACAGAACCGCGAGGGAGAAGACGACCCAGAGTGCGATCGGTTTCCGCTCCTCGAGTCGGATCGAACTGCTCATCAGACGAGCCCGTCCGTGTCGCGCTGCAACTTTTCGCCGTACTCGAAGGCGAGCCCAACGAGCAGCAGCCCCATACCGAGGGCCAGCGTCACCGCCCCTCCGGAGAGCTTCGACAGCACGACATAGGCGGTCTCGTAGTTACCGCTCACCACCGTCGCCGAGCCCGCGTCGGCGGCGGGCGGAAGCTTCTGGGCCACCGTGAGCGCCATCGCTGTGTGCCCATCGATGAGATTCGTGACGAGGTTCGCCACGCCGATCGCGAGCGTGGTGACTCCTGCGAGCACCGCGATCACGAGAACGCACCAGACGATGCCGCGGGTGAGGGTGACCATCCGTCCCGTTCCTGCCAACTGATTGGCCTGCGACATCCGTTTCCCCTACCGACAATCGATAACAACGATAATCGTTAACCTCAAGCGTCGGGAATCACAGGTCAAGCTATCCGCCGATCAGAGCAACGGAAACTCAGGACTTTGGCATCCGAGGAGCGCCACAGGCCGCCGAAATCGGCGACTGCGTGACCGAAGTCCTGAGTTTCCGAAAGGACGTGAGTGCATGCCGTCATCCGGCGTCGCGCGCACTGTCATGCCCCGCGCGGCGAAACCGCTCTTCGCCTGCGGCGAACGAGGGCAGTAATCCCCGGGTTCGCTGGTTACTCTCTTCATAACGGCACCAACCCTGCACGGTGTTGAAGGAGCAAGAAATGTTTGAAAGATTTACCGACAGAGCCCGCCGGGTTGTTGTTTTGGCGCAAGAAGAAGCCAAGATGCTCAACCACAACTACATTGGCACGGAGCACATCCTGCTCGGCCTGATCCACGAGGGCGAGGGCGTCGCCGCTAAGGCACTCGAGTCGCTCGGCATCTCTCTCGACTCCGTCCGCGAGCAGGTGCAAGACATCATCGGCCAGGGCCAGCAGCAGCCGACCGGTCACATCCCCTTCACGCCGCGTGCCAAGAAGGTACTCGAGCTGTCACTGCGCGAGGCGCTGCAGCTCGGCCACAACTACATCGGAACAGAGCACATCCTGCTCGGCCTCATTCGCGAGGGCGAGGGTGTCGCGGCCCAGGTGCTCGTGAAGCTCGGCGCCGACCTCAACAAGGTGCGCCAGCAGGTCATCCAGCTGCTCTCCGGATACCAGGGCAAGGAGCAGGTCGCCGTCGGTGGCGAGACCCAGCAGGGTGCACAGGCCGGCAGCCAGATCCTCGACCAGTTCGGACGCAACCTCACCCAGGCCGCGCGCGACGGAAAGCTCGACCCGGTGATCGGGCGCGAGAAGGAGATGGAGCGGGTCATGCAGATCCTCTCCCGCCGCTCCAAAAACAATCCAGTGCTGATCGGTGAGCCCGGCGTCGGCAAGACCGCCGTCGTCGAAGGGCTCGCGCAGGCGATCGTTCGCGGCGACGTGCCGGAGACGCTGAAAGACAAGCAGCTCTACACTCTCGACCTCGGATCGCTCATCGCTGGAAGCCGCTACCGCGGTGACTTCGAGGAGCGCCTCAAGAAGGTCACGAAGGAGATTCGCACCCGCGGCGACATCATCACCTTCATCGACGAGATCCACACCCTCGTCGGCGCCGGGGCTGCAGAGGGCGCGATCGACGCGGCGTCGATCCTCAAGCCACTGCTTGCCCGCGGTGAGCTCCAGACGATCGGTGCGACCACCCTCGACGAGTACCGCAAGCACTTCGAGAAGGATGCCGCCCTCGAGCGCCGCTTCCAGCCCGTGCAGGTTCACGAGCCCTCCTTGCCTCACACCATCAACATCCTCAAGGGACTGCGCGACAAGTACGAGTCGTTCCATAAGGTCTCGATCACGGATGGCGCGATCGTCGCGGCGGCGAACCTCGCCGACCGCTACGTGGCCGACCGCTTCCTCCCCGACAAGGCCATCGACCTGATCGACGAGGCCGGCGCACGCCTGCGCCTCTCGATCCTGTCCGCCCCACCGGAGCTCCGCGAGTTCGACGACAAGATCGCCGAGGTCCGTGGCTTCAAGGAAGGCGCGATCGAGGACCAGGACTTCGAGAAGGCCGCTTCGCTTCGCGACGAAGAGAAGAAGCTGCTCGGTGAGCGCCTGCGTCTCGAGAAGCAGTGGAAGAGCGGAGAGGCCGGCTCGACCGGCACCGTGGACGAAGGCGTCATCGCCGAGGTCCTCGCCGCAGCCACCGGCATCCCGGTCTTCAAGCTCACCGAGGAGGAGACTTCGCGTCTCGTCTTCATGGAGAAGGCACTACACCAGCGCGTCATCGGCCAGGAGGAGGCCATCTCGGCACTCTCCAAGACCATCCGACGCACCCGTGCTGGCCTCAAGGACCCGAAGCGTCCGAGCGGTTCATTCATCTTCGCCGGCCCGACCGGCGTCGGTAAGACGGAGCTCGCGAAGGCGCTCGCCGAGTTCCTCTTCGACGACGAGAACGCACTGATCTCCCTCGACATGAGCGAGTACGGCGAGAAGCACACGGTCTCGCGACTGTTCGGTGCCCCTCCAGGGTTCGTCGGCTTCGAAGAGGGCGGCCAGCTCACCGAGAAGGTGCGCCGTAAGCCGTTCTCCGTTGTTCTGTTCGACGAGATCGAGAAGGCTCACCCCGACATCTTCAACTCGCTCCTCCAGATCCTGGAAGAGGGACGCCTGACGGATGGCCAAGGTCGCGTCATCGACTTCAAGAACACGGTGATCATCATGACCACCAACCTCGGCACGAAGGACATCTCGGGCACCCCGCTCGGGTTCACCTCGAGCACCGACACCTCAACCGGCTACGACCGCATGCGCGGCAAGGTCGTCGAGGAACTCAAGAAGAACTTCAAGCCGGAGTTCCTGAACCGTGTCGACGAGACGATCGTCTTCCCGCAGCTCAGCCCCGCAGAACTGCTGCAGATTGTCGACCTGTTCATCAAGCGTCTCTCCGACCGCCTGATGGATCGCGACATGACCGTCGAGCTCACGCTCCCGGCCAAGGAGCAGCTCATCAAGGTCGGGTTCGACCCGTCGCTCGGGGCGCGACCGCTGCGTCGCGCTATCCAGCACGAGGTGGAAGACCAGCTGAGCGAGCACATCCTGCAGGGCGAGCTCAACGCCGGAGACCACGTTCACGTGGACTACGTCGACAACGAGTTCGTGTTCACAACCGGGCGCCAGCCGGGTCGTGAACTGCCGGAGCTGGTCGAGGCCACGGAGGCCACGACTCAGGCGTAACGACTGTTCGACGAAGGGGCGGCGAGGAGACTCGCCGCCCCTTCGTCGTCAAGCCGACAGTGCATCCTTCTCTATGCTCGAAGAATGAGTTTCTCCGTGCGGCCGGCCCGCACATCCGACGTTCCCGTCATCCAGGCTCTCGTCGAACCGCTCGTGCAGCAGCGAATCCTGCTCGGCAAGGATGCCGTCGTCTTCTACGAGGCCATCCAGGAGTTCCGCATCGCCGAAGGTGCAGACGGCACGCCGATCGGATGCGGCGCCCTGCACGTCATGTGGCAGGACCTCGCCGAGGTGCGCACCCTCGCCGTCACACCGGAGTGGCTGCACAGGGGCGTCGGGCACGCCCTGTTGGAACAGCTGGAGACGGATGCTCGCGAGCTCGGCCTCAGCCGCCTGTTCTGTCTCACCTTCGAGGTGCCGTTCTTCTCCCGTCACGGTTTCGAGCCGATGACGGAGGAGCCCATCGATCCGGCCGTCTATGCCGAACTCGTGCGCTCACCCGACGAGGGCGTCGCCGAGTTTCTCGACCTGGCGCGAGTGAAGCCGAACACGCTCGGCAACACCCGGATGATCAAGAATATTTGACTACCCCCGATTGGGGGGTCTTCAGCTACCCTTTACCTGTCGTTAGCGCTGGCAGCCCCGAATGCTCACCCGCGACGCATTGGCTTGACCCGCAGGATTCTGGACTTTCACCAGACGCCGGGCATTCACAAAGGGGAAACGATGACACATTCACATCCGCTGACGAGGAAGAGCGGCGTTGCTCTTCTTCTCGGGCTCGCCCTGGCGGCGACTCCGCTGGTTTCGGTTTCGAGCCAGGCGAGCACCGACGGCACCGGCGTCGTGATCAATGAGGCCTATCTCAGCGGCGGGAGTTCGGGAGCTGCCTACACGAACAAGTTCGTGGAGCTCTATAACCCCGGCTCGACGGCGGTGAACCTCAGCGGATGGTCGCTGCAGTACCGCCCGGCCACCAGCTCAGGGCCGGCAACCGGTCTGGTCGCGCTGAGCGGCTCGATCGCCCCCGACGGCTACTTCCTGGTGCAGGGCGGCAGCAACGGCACCAATGGCGCGGCCCTGCCGACGCCCGATGTGGTCGGTACTCTCAACCCGAGCGGTTCGGCCGGAACGATCATCCTGTCGAACACGTCCTCGGCGCTGACGCTCCTGGCTGGTTCCGTCACTGGCAACCCGGCCGTCGTCGACCTGCTCGGTTACGGAACCTCGAACACCTTCGAGACCGCGGATGCCACGGCTCCAGCAGGCAACACCGACGTCAAGTCGCTGAACCGCGCGTCCTTCCTCGACACGGACAACGGCTCAGCGGATTTCGCCCTCTCGCCGACCATCACCCCGAAGAACGCGGGTGGCGGTGGCACCGATCCCGGTGACCCTGGAGACCCGCCGGTCGCTCTGTCGATCGCCGCCATCCAGGGCACCACCGATGTGAGCCCGCAGGTCGGTCACAAGGTCGTCACGACCGGCGTCGTGACGGCGGCTTACCCGACCGGCGGCTTCAACGGCTACTACATCCAGACCGTCGGCACCGGTGGTGCTCTCGACCTTGCGAGCCACACCGCCTCAGACGGCCTGTTCGTCTACTCGACGAGCACGGCATCCGCTGTGGCTATCGGCGACTACGTGCGCGTGACCGGCGCGGTGAGCGAGTTCAATCACCTCACCGAGCTCTCCGTCACCTCAGCCGCCGACCTGGTGAAGCTCGACAAGAGCACCGTGACGGCTCCGACGCCGGCCACCGTCGAGTTCCCCGGGACGGATGCCCAGCGCGAGTCGCTCGAAGGCATGCTCGTCGCTCCCCAGGGCAAGTACACGGTCACCGACAACTACGACACGAACGGCTACGGCGAGATCGCTCTCGCCCACGACAGCAGCCCACTGGTGACGCCGACCGCGGTGGCTCCCTACGGCAGCCCCGACTACCTGGCCACCATCGCAAAGAACGCGGCCCTCAAGGTGACGCTCGACGACGGTGCGAGCACCAACTACCTGTCGGCAGCCAACCAGTCGAAGCCTCTTCCGTGGCTGACCCTGGCGGCCCCTGTTCGCATCGGAGCTCCGGTGACCTTCACCAAGCCGGTCATCCTCGAGTTCCGCAACGACCTGTGGAAGCTGCAGCCGACCTCCGAGCTCACCCCGGCCGACGGGGCCACCGTGCAGCCGGCGACCTTCGCGAACACCCGCACGGCCGCACCGCAGAACGTGGGTGGCAACATCCGCATCGCCACCTTCAACGTGCTCAACTACTTCCCCACCACGGGCGAGGAGCGCACGGGCTGCACCTTCTACAACGATCGCGACGGCAACGCGGTGACGGTGAGAAACAGCGATGCTCCCGGATGCGGCGTGCGGGGAGCCGCCACGGAGGAGAGCTTCCAGCGCCAGCAGGCCAAGATCGTCACCGCCATCAGTTCGCTGGGTGCCGACATCGTCTCGCTCGAGGAGATCGAGAACTCGGCCAGGCTCGGTCAGAACAGGGATGCCGGGGTCGCGACCCTGGTCGCAGCCCTGAACGCGAAGGGCGACGTCTGGGATTACGTGCGCACGCCGGCGAACGCACCGGCCGTTGCCGATGAGGACGTCATCCGTACCGCCTTCATCTACAAGAAGGGTGCCGTGAAGCCGGTCGGCAGTTCGACCATCCTCATCGGCTCCCCAGCCTTCGCCAACGCGCGCGAGCCGCTCGCCCAGGCCTTCCAGCCGAAGAACGGTAAGAACGGTAAGAACGGGTCGACCGTCCTGATCATCGCCAACCACTTCAAGTCGAAGAGTTCCGGCGACACCACGGGAGACAACGTCGACCAGGGCCAGGGTGCATACAACGGCGACCGCGTTCGCCAGGCGCAAGCGCTCCTCGCCTTCGCCGACCAGCAGAAGGCAGCGGCGAAAACCGACAAGGTGTTTCTCGTCGGCGACTTCAACGCCTATGAGAAAGAAGACCCGATCACCACGATTGTGGGTGCCGGCTACATCGACCAGGTGGCGAGGACGGGGAAGCAGACCTACGCCTTCGGCGGCATGATCGGCTCGCTCGACCATGTGTTCGCCTCACCCGCCGCCAATTCGGTGGTGAAGGGCGCGGATGTCTGGAACATCAACTCCGTAGAGTCGGTCGCCCTCGAGTACAGCCGTTACAACTACAACGCGGTGAACCTTTACGACACGAGCGCGTACCGCTCGAGTGACCACGACCCCGTGGTGCTTGGGCTTTCGCTGCCGACCGCCGGTGGACATGACGGTGGACACCCGACGCCCCCCTCGGTGGGCGACCTGATCCAGTGGATCATCGACCTGCTGATCAGGCTGTTCGGTCACCCCTGAATCCGATGATTTCCGGGGGTGGACAACACCCCCGGAAATCCCGGGTTATTGGGGCCTGGCTGGTTATTCTTAGGCCATGTCGACATTCAAGAAACCTGTCGGCCCCCAGTCGCCCAAGGTGTACTGGCGCCGTCGGCTCCTCGTCGGCCTCGGAGCGCTCGCGGTCATCATCGTCATCATCCTGATCGTGGTGCGTCCTGGCTCGGGGGCGAGTGGCGGCGGAGCCACTCCGAAGCCTGAGACCAGCAAGGCGTCGACCCCCGCATCTCCCGCGGCATCCGATGCCTCGAAGGACGGCGCAGCCTGCCTGCCTGCCAACGTCAAGCTCGAAGCGGTGACCGACAAGACCACCTATGGCGGCACTGAGCAGCCGATGATCAGTATGAAGATCACCAACACCGGAACTGTGGCCTGCACGATCAACGCCGGCTCCACGCAGCAGGAACTGATCGTCACCAGCGGTTCGGAGAAGATCTGGAACTCGAAGGATTGCCAGACGACTCCGGTCGATGCTCCGGTAACACTCAAGCCGAACGCGCCGCAGACCACGCAAGCCATTGCGTGGGACCGCACCCGGTCGGCGACCACCACCTGCAGCGCTTCACGACCCCCGGTCACCGCGGGTGGCGCCAGCTATCACCTCTCGGTGAAGGTTGGTCCGCTCACGTCGAAAGGCACCGTCCAGTTCATCCTGAACTAGGGGCTGCCGCAGGGTTTGTTCCCTTTCGCGACGTGTGTTCCTGCGCGAGCAGGAACAAAGCTGCCAGAGGGCAACAAACCCGCGCGATGCGGTCAAGTCTCAGAACGCGGGAACGTCGACCTGTTCGGTGATCGCGCTGGCGAAGGCTTTGCGCATCGCCTCGCGCAGGTGGGCGTGATCGGCGTCGATGATGGTGGAGAACCCGAGGCGTTTGGCCTCGGCTACGCGCTGCTTGGCCTGCGATACCGGCCGGATCTCGCCCGCCAGGCTGATCTCGCCGATCGCTGCGAGAGTCGCGGGAAAGGCCTTGTCGCTGAAGGCGCTGGCGATGGCGAGTGCGATGGCGAGATCGGCGCCCGGTTCGGTGAGACGAATGCCGCCCACCGTGGACACGTAGACATCCGACTCGCTGAGTTTCATGCCAGCCCTCCGCTCGAGCACGGCGAGCAGCATCGCCACACGGGAGGAGTCGACCCCGTTGGTCACCCGTCGCGGGTTGGGAGCCGAGGTCTTGACGATGAGGGCCTGCACTTCGACAGGTAATGCACGGCGACCTTCGACGGCGATGGTCACGCAGGTGCCGCTGACTTGCGCCAGAATATGCCCGGCGCCGCGGGAGAGGAACAGTCCGCTCGGGTCGGCGACCTCGGCGATGCCATCGCCGGTCATCTCGAAGCAGCCGACCTCATCCGTCGGTCCGAAGCGGTTCTTGTGAGCGCGCACGAAGCGCAGGGAAGTTTGGCGGTCTCCCTCGAACTGGCAGACGACGTCCACGAGATGCTCGAGCAGCCGTGGACCGGCGATGGAACCGTCTTTGGTGACGTGGCCGACCAGCAGTATCGGGAGGTTGCGGTCCTTGGAGACGCGGATGAGCGTGGACGCGACCTCGCGCACCTGCGACGGTCCGCCGGCGAGCCCGTCGGTGAGAGAGCTCGACACGGTCTGCACGGAATCCACGATGAGCAGGTTGGGCTTCACCTGGTCGATCTGGCCGAGGATGGTGGCCAGGTCGGTCTCGGCAGCGAGGAACAACTCGGGTTGCAGGGCTCCGGTGCGCTGGGCGCGGAGCCGCACCTGGCTCACCGATTCTTCGGCAGTGACGTACAGCACGCGCATGCCGCTTGCCGCCGCTTTGGATGCCACCTCGAGCAGCAGCGTGGATTTGCCGACACCCGGCTCACCACTCAGCAGCACTGTCGCTCCAGGAACGATGCCTCCGCCCAGCACGCGATCGAACTCCGCGATGCCGCTCGGCCAGTGGGCGACCTCGTCGGCGCTGATAGCGGTGATCGGCTTGGCGGCGCGGGCGTCGCTCACCGCGAGGGGGCGCACGGACCTGCTGGGCGCGGCATCCATCACGTCGACGACGGTGCCCCATGATTGGCATTCAGCGCAGCGCCCAGCCCACTTCAGGGTCGTCCAACCGCATTCGGTGCATTTGAAACTCGACTGGGTCTTTGCCACGGAGCCAGCTTAAGCGAGACCCCCGTCAGTCTTTCGATCGCGTGAGCCGTGCCGCCAGCCGGTCGACGATCGGCAGGAACGCGGATGCCCACACCCGGTATCCGCGATCGTTCGGGTGAAAGAAATCT
Organism: Glaciihabitans sp. UYNi722; assembly: GCF_040549465.1. Taxonomy (NCBI): domain Bacteria; kingdom Bacillati; phylum Actinomycetota; class Actinomycetes; order Micrococcales; family Microbacteriaceae; genus Glaciihabitans; species Glaciihabitans sp. UYNi722. Next base: position 87,456 of record NZ_JBEPTL010000002.1, read on the forward strand.
GCTGCAACCTGGTTGAGCGCATAACGTGCTCCGGTCTGCCGCCGCGTGGTCGCGTGCAGTGGCGCGACCTCGAAGCCGTGTCGCGTGGCCAGCCGGTGCACGATCGCATTCGCCAGGCGCGCCCTGCGCTCCGCAGCGCCGAAATAGAACGACGGCACCTCGGCCACGATCGCGCTCTTCGGCAGCGCGGAGTAGATCGTCTCCAACTCGCGTTCGAAGCGTTCCGCATCGAACTGGGCGATGTCGTTCGCGCCGATCGCCACCGTCATGATGTCGGGATCGAGGTCCGTGAGTGCCGGCAGTTGCGCGGCGATGGCCTCCCGCAGCCGCGCCCCGGAGACACTGAGATTGATGACGCGCACCGTATTTCCGGTCGCCGTGCGCAGGTGTGCGGCGATCAGTCCGACGTAGCTTCGTCCCGGCCTGCTGCCGCCGACCCCCTGCGCAGCCGAATCGCCGATGGCGACGTAGAGCAGTTCGCCCTTCTTCTCGCGCTGTTCGTTCCACCAGCGCGCATTGAGGTGCAGGGTGTTCGCGATGGTCGCGGCCCCGGCCGTGCTGCGTCGACGCACGAGCTCGCGCGCGACGAAGAAGCCGGGGGCGAGTACGGTCACGGCAGAGACGCCGCCGATGAGCCATGCCGTTCGTTTGCCGCTCGAAGGTTTGCTGGTCATCGTCGAAATGCTACGCCGCCCGTGTTACAGCGCGAGCGTGAATCCGACATGAGCCGCGGTGAATCCGAGTCGGGTGTAGAAGCGATGCGCGGCCTCCCTGGAGGCATCCGATGTCAGCTGCACCAGGTTGCAGTCGCGGCACACGGCCTCGATCTGCATCCGGGTGGCAGCGGCCCTGACCAGTCCCGGGATGAATGTCAGCTACGTCGTCGCGATCACCGGGGCGACTGGCCGTCGATCACGAGGTCGAAGGATGCGAGTGTCACCCCTCCGGCTTCACCACCGAGTGCAGATGCCACCGCCTCCAGGATGAGCCTCGCCCTGCTCTGTACTAGGATCGTCCCCGGAACCGTGTCCGAGCGGCCGAAGGTGCAACTCTCGAAAAGTTGTGTGGGTGAGAGCCCACCGTGGGTTCAAATCCCACCGGTTCCGCCACACGAATGCCCCAAAGTCCTTGATTTATCAAGGATATTGGGGCGTTTCTCTTCCCTGCTCAGGACCAGCGGTAACGCAGCGGCAACGGAATATCTGTGAGCTGGTGTGAGCAACCGCTCGATGTGGCGCAGATCGGGAGACGTCTCCTTGAGCGCGGGCTAGCTAGCCCGCAGCATCCTCGCGAGGATCAACCGGCTTGTCTGTGACGTGTTGGAGCGGAGGCCAGTCAACGTCGACGTCAACGTCAGCGCCTTGGTGACGGTGAGGGAACTGCGCCGCCGTATTCCCGAACGCTGATAGACGCATCGATCTGTGGCTATGTCAACTCAAAGTGGCCCCGGGGTGAGGGCTAAATCTGGCCCCACCTGATGACTTGCCGGGGGTGGCCAACACGTCATTTCGTGAGTGCGTCTCCGCGCCGACAAGAACGGCGGCCTTTCTGGGGTGGTCTCGATCGGTCGCAACCGTTTCTGAGAAAGTCAGCTCGTGCGTTTGACGCCGGGTTCATCGGGCTTGATGTCGGGCAGGCTGGTCACCTGCGATCGCCAGCGGCAAGGTGATCGAAACCACCACAGGGCGCACATTCGACGGCAAAGCTGCCAACGGCGGTCGCGACTACTGGGGCAATCCTGTGGTGCCCGGAATCGCGCCGAGCCGGGGAGAGCCTTCAGCGCTTCCAGTAGCACACCCGCCAGCGCACTCGCGGTGCTCGCCAATATGGGCGTCTCCGTCGGAACACCGCTCATCGGAGGCTGGCTGCTACTCGTCTCTGGCGGTGTTGCGCTGACCATCGAGTGGGCGAGAAGGCGTTCCAGCACACGGCGAAGTAGCTAAAAGTGCCCCACTCGGACAATTCGCGGCGGTGGGCGACAGCCGACGCGGACACGGTCGAATACCGGGTGCCAGCGCCTCAAGGAGGTATTCGGGTGCGCGAATATCGGCCCCGGTATCCGCAGCGTGCTCGCCGACTCCGCCTCGGCGAAGACCTTCCGATCCTCATCTGGATGCACGGAGGAGGGTTCCGGTCCGGCAACCTCGATATGAATGAGGCTCACCTGGTCGCGTCCGAGTTGGCAGCCCGCACCCCGGCGGTGGTGATTTCCGTCGATTATCGCCTCGCCGGAGCAGGCCTGCACTACCCAGAACCTCTCGACGATGTGCACTCGGTATGGCAATGGGTTGCCGCTGGTAACGCCGGTGCCGGTGCTGTCGCGATGGGCGGAGCGAGCGCGGGGGGCAACCTCGCGACTGCGTCAGTGCTGAGATTGACAGTGAACGCCGGGCGGGTGGCTTCCGCCCTTCTGCTGGCGTACCCGGTCGTACATTTCCCGGTGCCTGCCCTGCCATTCGAAATCACGCAGACCATCGATCGCGAGCTGCCCAATATGTTGAGATTCTCGCCAGAAACGATTGAAGAGATGTTTCTCAACCATGTGGGCAGGATTACCGATCTTCCCGTCGAAACCGTACCGGGTCTCGGATCGCTGACGGGATTCCCGCCAACAACCTTGGTCATAAGCGAATTCGACGACCTGCGCCCGTCGGCAGAGTTGCTCGTCAGGCAGCTCGAGCAAGCCGGTGTTCCAGTGCGACGGCATCTGGCTTTGGCAATGGAGCATGGTCACCTCGATCTCACGCTGAACATCGCAGAAGTGGATGCCTCGCTCGCCGTGTTCGTCGATGCACTCAGGCAGTTAAGGATGTCCTGATTTTTCTGCTCCGCAATAGACAGCCGCCTGGGTTGGCTATCGCCCGGGACTGCTGTCGAATCCTTTGACCTAGAAAGCGTCCAGCGAGCATATTAAGAGCTCACCCGCTGGCGTCCGTAGACCGACGATGAGCGGGCAGCATTTGACGGCGCTCCCGGAGACGGATTTATAGGCTCATTCGGACTTCGAGGGGTGCCCGCACGGGAACGACTAACCCACAATCGACCCCCTCATGGTCGGATGTCGGCGTCGAGAGCCGAGATTCCGTCGTGGTTATGACCATGGTTTATCCCTATCGTCCCGCCGGGTATGGCCCCTTCAGCACCGAGAGTGCGGGACCTTCGACCCGCGCTCGTGAATCGGTCGATGTCACGGTGGTGTCTATGACTCTGACCGGCGTTTTGCACACTCACCCGGACGAACCTCACGCCGGCAACGTCTCGGGTCGCCTGAACTGGCTTCGCGCCGGAGTCCTTGGGGCGAACGACGGGATCGTCTCGGTCGCTGCGATCGTTGTCGGTGTCGCCAGCGCCGGAGCGGGCACGCCGGCAATCATCACGGCGGGTGCCGCGGGTCTCGTCGGCGGAGCGATCTCGATGGCTCTCGGCGAATATGTCTCCGTGAGCAGCCAGAGCGACAGCCAGAAAGCTCTGATCGAGAAGGAGAGAGCGGAGTTGCGGGATGATCCCGAGGGTGAACTCGAAGAGTTGGTTGGACTCTATCAGCAGCAGGGCCTCGCGTCGGCAACTGCGCGATCCATTGCCGTCGAGCTCACGGCCCATGATGCCCTCCGTGCCCACCTCATCACCGAACTCAACATCTCCGAGGAAGATGTCGTGAGTGCCTGGCATGCCGCGTGGGTCTCGGCCGTCGCGTTTACCCTCGGTTCTGTCCTGCCTTTCGCTGCGATCATCCTGCTCCCGCTGTCCGTGCGCATTCCGGTCACGTTCGCGGCGGTCATCGTGGCGCTCGCTGTTCTCGGGGTGGTCGGTGCGCGCCTCGGAGGAGGCCCGGTCGTGCGTGCGGTTGTGCGGATCGTCATCGGCGGAGCTGCCGCTCTCACCGCGACCTTCGCGATCGGCAGCCTGCTCGGCAGCTCAGGCATCGGATGACCGTGCCGCGTGGCGCAGGCGGTCGCACGACGCCGCTGGCCCTGCGCTACCCGGTCGTCGATCTGACTCTCCTCGTCGGCGCGATCGCGGCGCTATTGTGGGCTTTGAACCTCGTCGATGGAGCGAGGTGGGTCTGCAGCATCTTCGTCATCGCGGTCGCCGTCTACGAAGCTCTGCTCATGGTCCGACAGCTGCGCAAAGGCATCTTCGGCATAGACATCCTCGCCATCGTGGCCATCATCGCGACGGTGCTCGTAGGCGAGGTCATCGCCAGCATGATCATCGTGCTGATGGTGTCGGGCGGTAAGGCGCTCGAGGATTTCGCCCAGGGGCGAGCACAACGCGAACTGACGTCGCTCCTCGAACGGGAGCCACAAATCGCTCACGTCGTCGAGAGCGGCACCCATCGGATCGTGGATGTCGCGGCCAGCGATGTGCGGATCGGCGACGTCGTGATGGTGCGCGCTAGCGAGGTCGTTCCGGTCGACGCCGAGCTTCTGTCTGCGAGTGCGTCGTTCGACGAATCGTCCCTCACCGGCGAGAGCATGCCGGTGACCCGTGTCGCCGGTGACCCGGTTCTGAGCGGGTCGGTCAACGGCAATTCCTCAGCGAATCTGGTTGCCACTGCCCTTGCCGAGGACAGCCAGTTCCAGGCGATTGTCGCCCTCGTTCGCCAGGCGGCGGGAAACCGCGCACCCGTCGTTCGTCTCGCCGATCGGTTCGCCATCCCGTTCACCCTGCTCTCACTTGTGATCGGCGCTATCGCCTGGGCTGTATCGACGGACTCGATGCGATTTGCGGAGGTCCTCGTCCTCGCCACTCCGTGTCCGCTCGTCCTCGCGGCACCGGTCGCCTTCATGGGCGGCATGAGTCGGGCAGCGCGGCTCGGCATCATCGTGAAGGGCGGTGGGGTCCTCGAAATGATCTCCCGCACGAAGACGGCGGTATTCGATAAGACTGGAACCCTGACCGAGGGACGGCCGGCGATCACCCGGGTGGAGACGGTGGGCGCACGTGATCCGGATGAGATTCTCGCCCTCGTCGGGTCCGCCGAGCAGCTCTCGTCTCACGTGCTGGCGGCGTCCATTGTCCATGAGGTCGAGCGCCGCGGACTCTTGGTCGTCGAAGCAACGAACTCGACCGAGATCGCGGCCCGCGGGGTCACCGCTGAAGTGAACGGGCAGACCGTAGATGTCGGCACTCTCGGCTTCATTCAGGATCGCGCCCCGGACGTGCGGGAGTCATCGCTCTCAGGCGGAGAGCTCGCCATCTACGTTGCAATCGACCGGGAGTTCGCGGGGGCGATCATCGCCACTGACCCCGTTCGGTCGAATGCCCGGGCGACGATTGCCGCTCTTCGCGGGCTCGGAATCGGCCACGTTACGATGTTGACAGGGGATGCCAAGTTGACGGCAGATCACGTGGCCAGTCAGCTTGATATCGACACGGTCGAGGCGAACTGTCTGCCCGGCGACAAGCTGACGTTTGTGGCAGCTCTCGCCAATCGGCCTGTGCTTATGATCGGCGATGGTGTCAACGATTCGCCGGCGCTCGCTGCGGCCGACGTCGGCATCGCGATGGGTGCGCGGGGAGCGTCTGCGGCCAGTGAGTCTGCGGGTGCTGTGATCCTCGAGGACGACATCTCCCTGGTCGCCGAGGCGGTACTCATCGGCCATGACACGGTGAAGATCGCGCTTCAGAGCATCTGGCTCGGTATCGGTCTCAGCGTCGGACTCATGCTCGTTGCGGCATTTGGCGTGATTCCAGCGACGCTCGGCGCAGGGATTCAGGAGGTCGTGGATGTCGCCACCATCCTCAACGCCCTTCGCGCGATTCACGCGAAAGAGCACACCTCATTCGCACGCTAGTCGCTCACTCTCGCGTACCTATCGACGGATCGAGGCGCGAGAGGGATTCTGCGCTGAGTATTGGGGTCGCGGTTCGGCGAGCACGACCTAAGAATGGTTTTCCGTAAAGGGGATACGGCTCAAGGCTCTAGTAGACTGTCCCGACGCGTTCTGATCGACCCTCACCCGTGAGGGAATGCCGGAGTCATCCCGTTCACAAGAGTCGGAGGAGAAGGTTCAGCGTCTCGAAGGGCCAGAGCACCTGAATCGCTTGGCATCGGAGCACCGAGGCACTCGGTCGACCGGGCGTGTGTGAATATTCCGGTTAGCTCACGGTGATGATGCCCATCATGCCGTTGTCTTCGTGGTCGAGGATGTGGCAGTGGTAGACGGTGGTGCCGGTGAAGTCCTCGAAGGCGATGCGTACCCTGGATCGGCTGTGTGCGGGGACGTTGACGACGTCCTGCCAAGTGGGTGTGAGACTCGCGTTGCCGCCGATCTCGATGACCTGCATTGGCCAGACGTGAAGGTGGAAGGGATGATCCATCGGACTTGTGTTGACGATGGTCCATTCCTCGACCGTGCCGGCGGCGACGGTTTGATCGACGCGGCTGGCATCGAATCCGCGACCGTCGATGGTGAATCCCATCGTCGATCCGCCCATCCCCGAGCCGCCCATGGCGAAGGTGAGTGTTCTTTTCCCAGCGATCGGCTGGGAACGGATGTCACGGGGGGAGGAAGTCGGGGGAGGCGGAAACGACGTGGTCGGCTCCGCACCGGAGACGTGCACCGTGGCGAGTGTGGCGGTGTCGCCGGACTGCGTGTTTCCGCCCATCATGCCCGCTGGCGTGCCGCGGTCCACCGGGTGCGCCTGCAATACGGAGGTGCCGGCTGCCAGGGTGACGAGAACGTCGGCCCGGTTTCCGGGCATCAGCGTGAGGGAATCAACCCGCCGTGGGGTGGCGAACCTGCCGGAGTCGTTTCCGAGGAGGTGGAGGGTCTGCCCGTCGAGCCGGAGGTCGAGGTAGCGGGAGGTGCAGGCATTGATGATCCGCCACCGTTCCCGGTCTCCCGGATGCGCGTTCATGGTCGCGCCGACCTGTCCGTTCAGTAGCACGGTCGTGCCTTCTCGTCCGCTCATCCGGTCCATCTGCGATGCCACCGCGATGGTCCCGGACGCGTCGAAGGTGATATCCGAAACGATGAGGACTCGCTCGGTCGTTGCGGGGATCGGCGTCGGGTCTTCGACGATGATCGCGCCGTACAGACCGCCGAACACCTGCGCCGCGGCCATCCCGTGATGGTGCGGGTGATACCAGAACGCCCCGGGTGGATGGTCTGCCGGGATCTCGTAACGGTAGTCGGCTGTCGTTCCCGCATCGATACGGCGCAACACGTTATCGCTCGATCCCTCCGGAGACACATGAAGGCCGTGCGTGTGCAGGTTCGTCGGATCGTCGAGGCGGTTCGCGAGCGCCACCTTTATCGTGTCCCCAGGGTGCACGAGGAGTGTCGGCCCGGGAAGCGATCCGTTATAGCTCAGGGCGTCGACCGTTGTCCCGCTGATGGTGATCGGGGATCGGCTCGCGGTGAGAGCGACCTCAAGCAGCCCATTCGCGCTGCGAATCAGTTCCGGTTGGGTGAGCATCTTCCCGCTCGGCGAGGGAGTCGAAGGTGACGTGGACTGCCCGGTCGTCGACCAGTCCCACACGAGTCCCGCGCCGCCGGCGAGGACTAACGCACCGCCAACACCGCCAAGGGTCAGGGCCGTGCGCCGGCTGATCGGATCCATCAGGTCGTGAGTCCGAGAGCGGACAAACGCTCCCGATACTCCTCGGTGGTCACATCACCCCTGGCGTAACGCTCGTCGAGGATCTGCTTCGCGGACGGCTCTGCACCGGGCTGGGCCGAAGACGCCGGCGGGCTTGTGCGGCGGCCGGAGAACACCCGTATGAGCACGACCACGAGGATCACCACGCCGACAACCACCAGCGCACCATAACCCCACGTCCACCCGCTCATTCCGTAGTTACCCCACATCATCTCGACACCTCATCACTTCGATTCGCTCGTGCAGTTGAATCAAGTCTTTCCGATCGCGTTGATGCTCGACAGGCCATAGGTCCCGTCAATATAAATGAACGGCGATCAGGATCGTCGCGTCGAGAGGCCGTTACGGAGCACTCACCCTGCTCGTGGAAGATTCGTTCAATATCGACTAAATCGTTCACGCGAGGGTGAGGAATAGTTTTTCGAGTTCGTCGACTGTGAGTGTGTTGTCGGGGTCGTTCGGTGTAGCGACGCAGCGGCGCATTGCGGATGAAACGATTGTGAATCCGGCCCGATCGAGGGCGCTGGACACCGCGGCAAGCTGCGTGACCACTGCCCTGCAGTCGCCGCCGCTCTCGACGGCAGCGATCACCGCGATGAGCTGTCCCTGCGCCCGCCGGAGTCGATTGAGGATCTTCTTCATCTCCGCAGCGGCTTCTGTCGACTCGGCGCCGGGGTGGGGGGCACTGGTGGTCATTCGTTCTCTCCAAAAGGTGGGTGAAAGGGCATCAGACGAGTATCGATTCACGGTCACGGTCGCGGGTGGACATTCCCGCGAGCCAGGTCTTGTATCCGCCGTCGAGGTTTTTGACGTCGTGTCCGAGCTGAGTGAGCAGTCTGGTGGCGGTGTGTCCTCGCTGGCCGACCTGGCAGTGCACGATGAGCGGATAGCCCGCCAATTCAGTGTGGCAACCGCGAAGCTCATCGAGCGGAACGTTGACCGCCCCGGGAATGAAGCCTGCCTCGAACTCGTCCGCGGTCCTCACATCCACGAGCACCGCACCGTGATCGAGCTCCGTGTCCAGTTGGTGCCACTGAACCGATCTGGCCATACCGGTCGCGAGGTTGTCCGCAACGTATCCGGCCATGTTCACTGCGTCCTTCGCAGACCCGTACTGCGGCGCGTAGGCGAGTTCGAGGTGGGCGAGTGAGGATGCGCTGAGCCCTCCGGCCATCGCGGTCGCGATGACGTCAATCCGTTTGTCGACGCCGGCACCGCCCACGATCTGTGCACCGAGGATCGAGTCGTCATCGGGGTCGACGAGCAACTTCAGCGCCATGGTGTCAGCACCCGGGTAGTAGGTGGCGTGGGATGCAGGATGCGTGTGGATGACCCGATGTGGACGGCTCGCGGCGATGAGACGCTTCTCGCTCCAGCCGACCATTGCGATGGTCAGGTCGAAGACGCCGACGATCGAGGTACCGAGAGCGGGCCACGCAGCGTCGGGGTGGCCAGCGATGGCATCAGCGGCGGCACGCCCGTGACGGTTTGCCAGCCCCGCCATGGTGACGAGAGTCGGGCCTTGATCGATGGCATCGATCTTCTCGACCCCGTCCCCGACGGCGAAGATAGCCTGGTCACTGGTGCGCTGCTGTAGGTCGACGGCGATGCCGCCGGTCGGGCCGATGGCGAGTCCTGCATTGCGAGCGAGGGAGACCTCCGGGCTGACGCCGCTGGCTTCGATCACGAGGTCTGCCCGCACCCGCGATCCGTCATCGAGCAGCACGAAACCGTCGGCGGCAGAAATCACGGTGGTGCCGGTGCGCACATCGACGCCATGCTGGCGAAGGGCCGCACGCAAGGGAGCCGCCATCTCCTGGTCGAGAGGCGACAAGACGTGAGCGCCGCGCTGCACAAGGGTGACTCGGATGCCGCGGCCGATCAGATTCTCAACAGCTTCGAGACCGATGAACCCGGCTCCGACGACCACCGCATAAGCCTGACGCTCGAGAGTAGTGGCGAGGGTTTCGGTGATGTGATCGACGTCATCCACGCTACGGAGCGTATAGCTCGGTACGTCCGATGTCGTGTCAATGCGGGAAGCGGTGGCGCCACCGGCCAGCACGAGGAAGTCATAACTTTCCTCATGAGAGGTGCCGCTGTTCAGGTCGGTGACGTGCACGATCTTCCGAGCCGAATCGATGGACGTGACCTCGTGTTCGACCCGCACGTCGAGTGCGAAGCGTGAGGCCAGCGATTCCGGAGTCTGCAGAAGGAGAGAGTCGCGGCTCTCGATCACGCCGCCGACGTAATACGGCAAACCGCAGTTCGCAAACGACACGTAGCGGCCGCGCTCGAACACCACAATTTCCATCGACTCCTCCAGTCGGCGCAACCTCGTCGCGGCCGACATCCCGCCTGCCACTCCGCCGACAACCACTGTCTTCATCCCAACCTCCATTGAAACAGTCTATACCCCCGGGGGTATAATTCGAAGAGTAGATCAATCCCATCGAAAGGAAATACCGATGTGCAGAGCAGTCACATGCCGAGTGTGCGGCAAGACGACATGGACCGGGTGTGGCCAGCATGTCGACCAGGTCATGAAGAATGTCCCTCGAGGGCAGCAGTGCCAGGGACACCAAGAGGCGCCAACTCAGAGTGGGTTCCTCGCATGGCTGCGGGGCAGGTAGGACGCCCGAGCAACAGCCCGCAATCCTTTAGCGAGACCACAACAGCGCGACCGTGGAGTGCGACCTCCGCTGACAAGATCAACTGGGCTGCTGCGGGTATCTCGGACAGTGGGCCCTCTTAAAATGAGGGTGTACTGAAAGTAGAGATGAGCATGACCGCAGCACGCCGAAAATTCACCCAGGAGTTCAAAGACGAGTTGTGCCGCGAGGTGATCAACACATCCCAACCGATCAAGGACGTGGCCGACGCCTACGGGGTCGGCCCCGAGACTCTGCGCAACTGGCTGATCAAGCACCGCGAAGCGAACGGTGGCACCGAGACGGAGCTGACCATCCCGGAACGCGCTCGTCTGAAGGAGCTTGAGCGGGAAGTTCAGGAGCTCAAGGCCGAGGCTCAATTCCTAAAAAAAGCCGACTTGGATTTAACCGGTCAGCGCAACACCATCATTGATAGTGGAGGTGTTGTGTGGCAAAGATTGGTCGACCGGGGATGTCGGATGAGTTGCGGGCCGAGTTGTGGAGGTTGTGGGGGGATGGGAAATCGTTCAGTGAGATCTCCCGCGCGATTGGTTACCCGCCGGGTTCGATCTTCACCGTCGTTGAACAGACAGGCGGTTACGCTCCCCGGCCGCGTAAGCACCGTGCCGGTTCGCTGACGCTCGCAGATCGTGAGGAGATCTCTCGGGGTCTTGCCCGGGGAGATTCGCTTCGGGGAATCGGCTGTGCGTTGGGGAGGTCGGCATCGACGATCAGCCGTGAAATTGCTCGTAACAAGGGACAACGTCGTTATCGTGCGATCGATGCTGAGGATCGTGCGTTGCGGCAGGCTCGCAGGCCGAAGAAGTGTGCGTTGGCGAAGAACCCGGTGCTCCGCGGGTACGTCGGTGCCCGGTTACGCGACGACTGGTCGCCTGAGCAGATCGCAGGGACGCTGCGGAAACGACACCCAGCAGGTTCGATCATGCGTGTGTCACACGAGACGATCTATCGGTCGCTGTTTGTCCAGTCCAGGCGGGTACTCGCGAAGGATTTGCAGAAACATTTACGCACCGGTAGACCGACGAGACGCAACATTCACAACACGGTCAGCAAGCAATGGCGCTCTCAGATCAAGGAAGCAGTGCCAATAGCTGCGCGCCCGGCTGAGGCCGAGGAACGAGTGGTTCCAGGGCATTGGGAGGGGGATTTAATTGTTGGTCGGAACGTGTCCCAGATCGGTACCGTCGTTGATCGGGCAACCCGCGTCACGGTCCTCGTTCAGCTCGCCGGCCGCGACATGAAAACCGTCACCGCAGGGCTCACCCGCGAACTGAAACGGATGCCGTTGTCATTGCGGAAGACGCTTACTTGGGATCGTGGGATGGAGCTAGCGGATCACAAGAATGTCGCCGCTAACACGGGCATCAGTGTGTACTTCGCGGATCCCCGGAGCCCGTGGCAGCGCGGCACGAACGAGAACACGAACGGGCTACTGCGCCAGTATTTCCGGAAGGGCTCAAGCCTTGCCGAGTTCACTCAACCCGAGCTCGACATCATCGCAGCGAAGCTGAACAACCGACCCCGCAAAAGCCTCGGATACGACACCCCAACAGCTAGGCTCAAGACACTGTTGCGCTGACCGGTTGAATCCAAGGACGCTTACTTCGCGCGGGAGCAGCGGTAGTCAGCCGGTACGAGTTCATCGACTCCCAGAAGTCTGTGCCCACCAACCGGAATCCGGTCGCAGGTCCGGACATCCACCGGCTCATCTCCGGTGAGCTCGCCCCAGATCGCGCGATCGCGACCGGCGTGGTCGAGGTGCTGTGCGGGCGCGGCGACCTTCTCGACCGCTTCGCGAGCACCTTCCACCTGGCCGCCTGACCCGACCGGAATCAGTTGCGGACGAGGTCTGCAGAGACGGCCCACAGGAGCCGTGCAGCTGCGGGGTCGAGTGCCCACTCTTTGACCCCATGAGGATGGTCGGCGAGTTCGGCATCGTTCGGCACGGTATACGCCTCGCGACAGTCGTCGAGATAGTGGCCTCCGGTATGAGCGAACTCAGGCGCCACCGCCGCGACGAGACTGGTGGCAGCTCCCTGTGCGACTGTCTTGTACTCGAACAGACCAGCCGCTTCCGCGGCATCGAGCGATTCTTTCTGCGTCGGGGAGAAGTTGCGCTGGAGCCCCGTCGCAACGCCCCCGGGATTCACCGCGTTCGTGACGATGCCGTCGGATGCCCAACGGCGGGTGGCTTCGACGGCGAACAGCGAGTTGGCTGTCTTTGATTGCGCGTAGGCGATTTGAGGGTCGTAAGGACGATGCGCAAAGTGCAGGTCGTCGAACAGGATGTCGGCGCGCATGTGTGCGGTCGAGCTGAGCGACACGATTCTCGCGCCATCCTGCTCCGCCGCGCCGCGCACCAGCGAATCATGCAACCCGAGGGCGAGGCTGAAATGGCCGAGATGGTTCGTTGCGAATTGCAGTTCCCATCCCTCCGCGGTGCGCTGAAGGCCACTCGTGACGACGCCCGCATTGTTGATCAGAAGATGAAGCGGACCGTTCCAGTCATCGACGAAGTCGCTCACGGCCCTCCGGTCTGCGAGGTCCAGTCGAACTACGCGCGGTCTGGATGCCCCGGTCGACCGTCTGATCTCCTCGGCAACCGTATTTCCCGCCTCGATGTTCCGAACAGCCAGGGTCACCTCGGCTCCGGCTGCTGCTAGCGCTCGGGCCGTCTCGGCGCCGATCCCGGACGAGCTGCCCGTCACGATCGCCCGGAAGCCTCCCAGGTCGATGCCATGCAGTACCTCGTCGGCTGTGCTGGCAGGGCTGAAAGAAGTCGTGATGGCGAGGTGAGAAGTCATGCGTTAACTATACGGACTAATCAATTTATGTAAAGTATGATTATTCCGCATAAGCTCAACTCATGGGCAACCACAAACCGCAAGCGGAGACGACAGGCACTGTCGGCGTCGATCGCCGGGCTGCCGTACTGAATTCTGCGCTCGTCACTTTTGCTCGCTTCGGCTATCGGAAGACATCGATGGAGGAGGTCGCCAAAGCGGCTCGTATCTCCCGACCTGGCCTCTACTTTCTCTTCGCGTCGAAGGAAGACCTCTTTCGAGCAGCCGTATCGCAGGCTTTGGAAGAAGACATCGCTGAAGTCGGGCGGATTCTGGAGCAGTCCGATCGATCCCTCCGTGCGCGGCTCCTGGATTCTTTCGATCGGTGGGCCGGCCGTTACATCGGCCCGATGACCAGGGACATCGCGAGCGTGATCGAGGATAATCCTGCTCTCCTCGGCGGTATCGTCGAATCGTTCCCGCGACGCTTCGCCGACCTGGTCACGAATGCCATCGCTGCACAGGTAACGAACCTGGATCGAGGAGCGGCCGTCGCGCTGACGCAGACCATGATCAGTACCGCGATCGGTATCAAGTATCAGGTCGATAATCGTGAGCAGTATGGAGAGCGTTTCGCGATCGCGGTGGACCTTCTACTCCGCTGACGGACTACTTCGCCAACCGACCCAGTCCGGCGTCCCTACGACCTTGTTTCACCAGAGATACGCGATTCATCCGGAGATTCCTGGCGACCTGATGTCCGGTGGCGCCTCTGCGCTAGAAGCTGGGGCGGGAGTGGGCCCACACCCGAAGCGGGCCCACACCGCAATCCCTAGAAGGGATTTGGTGAAGATCATCCCCCGACGATCTCCACTTACCTCAGTATGGGCAGGAGATTCGTACCCTACAAGCCCCCGTCTGGGGTACAAGGGTGGGTCGAGAGAAGCGTGGGGCGGGAGGCCCAGGGCGGCTTACGGGGGTTGTCGCACTTGACCTCCCGCAAACCGACACCAACCGGTGCCAGCAGGGATACGACGTGGAAGAAACCGTTATAGCTCGGGGGAAAGCAACGGTGTTCTGTTCGGGTATCCGCACCGTGATTCGGGAAGCATCTCGGCGCGTATCAAACTATAGCGGATGTCCGCACAAAGGGGGACCAATATATCGCCCCAGTTTTAAGATTCTTCGAATTTTTTCGGCGCGTACACGCGCGGCGTGGACGAGCGCGGTCTGGACGAGCGCAACACGAGCGGGCGCATCCATCCGCTCAGACCGCGCTGCGTCTCGGCTAGTTGCCGGCCTCCGAGCGCTTATAGGCCTTGACAGCTTTGACGCGGGCATTCTCCTCGTTGACCTCTGCGTGGATTGCACGCTCCTTCACCAGCCAGGCGGGCGGCGCCTTGAGCAGGTCGCCGATCTCCTCGGTGGTGAGGGGATCGGTCACGCCAGCTCTGGCCAGTCCCGCGTTGGAGATGCCGAGCTTATGGGCGACAACCGGGCGAGGATGCGGACCGGTCTTGCGCAGTTCGACCAGCCAGGCGGGCGGATCGGCGATCAGTTGGTTGAGCTGTTCGCGCGATACCGGCTCCTGTTGAAAGGATCCCGGCGTGGCGGGGAGGTACACGCCGAGTTTCTGTGCCGCCGTCGCGGGCTTCATGGTCTGTGGCGATTTCGCGGGGCTCATCAGGTCAGCGTAGCCTGAGACCCCCACCGCACACCCGTGCGACCGAGCGAGGGGAAGCCGTGGACGCCGAGGCTGATCCCTTCACGATTGCCTTCGTGGCCGGTGTCACCCTCACCCGGTGGACCACAGCCTGGGCCGAGCGCTTCCCACGGCAGCCGCTAGCTTTCCTGCCGATCGATCCCGCCGCACAGGTCGCCGTGCTCCACGACGGTCGTTCCGACGTCAGTTTCGTGCGGCTGCCCATCGACCGGGATGAGCTGAGCGTGATTGCGCTCTACAGCGAGACGCCTGTCGTAATCGTGCCGAGGGCGCATCCGATCTCCCGGTTCGCCACTGTGACGCTCGCCGATCTCGCCGCAGAAGATCGGGTTGCGGAGAGCCTGTCCGCCGAAGACGCGGTCGAGCTGGTGGCAGCGGGAGGGGGGATCGTCATCCTGCCACAATCGATCGCACGCCTGCACGCTCGCAAGGATGTCGTGGCGCGCCCGGTGACGGATGCCGCGGAGACCGGCATCGCCATCGCCTGGCTGGCCGAGAAGACCACCCCGCAGATCGAGGAGTTCGTCGGCATCGTGCGCGGCCGCACGGCGCGGAGCTCGCGCTCGGCCCAACCGGAGGCGAAGCCGGAGAAGAAAGCCGCGCCGCCGAAAACGCGCCAGAAGCCGGCTGCGAAGCGTGTCATCCGTCCGCGCAGGCCGCGAGGGGGCCGCTGAGCCCTTGCCCGCCTCGTGCTGCTGAGCTGCTGAGCGGCTGAGCGGCTGGGCGGCTCGTTCGGGCCGCCGAGATGGCAGTTGTGGCGACCCTGGCGCGTTGTGAAGTCGCCACAACTACAATCTCGGCGCGCGCTGCGGGAAATCGGGGCTACGCGGATGCTCGGTTGCGGCGCCAGGAGACGATGCCCGCGACGATCGCACCGACGATGAAGGCCCCGCCGATCGCATAGGCCGCCGATTTGACGACGGGGATGCTGGCCGCGAAATACCCGGTGACGGTGAGCAGCACACCCCAGGCGAGTGCTCCGACGAGGTTCGCGGCGAGGAATCTGCCGTAGTTCATGCGCGCGATGCCGGCCACCGGTGGAACGAGCACGCGGCCCCACGGGATGAAGCGCGCAACGACTACGGCCCACCAGCCGAGGTCGTTGTAGAACTTCTCCGCGCGCGCGATGCTTGTGCGTATCCATTTACCCTTGCGGCGGTCAAGGTACGGCCGCCCGTAGTGGCGACCGAGTACGAAGCCGAGCTGGTCTCCGAGGAATGCGGCGATGCCGACACCGATGGCGAGTACCCAGATGCTCAGGCTCTCACTGCGGGCGGAGAGGATGCCGGCGGCGAAAAGCAGCGAGTCCCCGGTGATGAAGGGGATGAACGCACCGACGAAGAGGCCGGTCCCGGCGAAGACCAGCCCCCAGACGATCGCGTAGAAGGCCCAGGGGCCGAAGGTGGTGAGCCAGTCGGAGACCTGGCCGTCGAGGGCCGCGAGGTGAAGCATCCGTCGTCCTGCTCAGCGAGGCAGTCGTTCAGGCTTCGGGGTCGACCGGATCGTCGTCGGGCCTGCCCTTGGAGGCGAGTGTCGCCGCGCGCTCGGCGAGGCGACGCTGAACCCCGGCCTCCGCATCCGCGATCACCTGCGGGTCGAGGTAGGGGTTCTCGTGCTCGCTGGTGCCGTGGTGCTTTTCGATGTAGGCGTCAAGCTCCGGCCCTGACTCCCAGGACGTGATGAGGGCGTAACGAGGCTCAGGCCCCTTGTGCCATACGGCGTGCCAGAAGCGCTGGGTGTCGACGATGATCTGCGAACCGGCGGGAAGAGCGATGCGGATCTCGGTGCTCGGGTTAAAGCGATCTTCGCGCAGCGTCATAAACGACTCCGCGTCGTCCGTCAGGTTGAAGAAGCCGCGCACGATCCATCCGGTGCCGTCGGGGTTCAGACGGTTGTTGTCATCCTGGTGAAGGTTGTAGAGGGTGCTCGCGTACTCGTTGGGCTGCAGTTCGATCACGCGACAGCGGCCGACATTCGCGCCCGGTTCCTGTGCGCGACGGGTGAGGTTCGGCGCTTTCGCCACCTGGGACTCGATCCAGACCCCCTCCTTGTCGGTGCGGGGTGGCTCGTGATTCCAGAATCCGTTGACCTCGATCTCACCTTTCGCGCTGGCGAGCGGTGCGAACTGCGTGTCGCCGGATGATTTCCAGTCGACATACTCTACGTCGAGCCATTCCTGGGGGTCGGCCTCCTGGTTGTAACGGTCCAGGATGACGAAACCTCTCTCGTCGATGGCTCGGGATTTGATGTAGCTCATCTGAGCCCCTTCGGTAAGAGAACTAGCGCGAGTTAACTAGCTCAACTTAGGTAACCCTAACATTTAGAGGAGCCTGGCGATGAAACGATCGCGCATAGGATCAGCCCATGACCCAGAGGAAGGATGCCCGAACATGACCAACACATCGGGCGGCGGGTCTCGCTTCGACCCACGCTTCGACCCCGCCTTCCAACCCGGCTACGACCCGACATCGGACCCGCGGCCAGACACCCGCCCCGATGGGGGCTCTCCACAGTTGCGCAACGGGAACGTCGTAATGCCCATGCCGGGTTCGCCCGCTGGGCGGACGACGGGCACTGGGGCGACGGGGACTGGGCGGACAGGCACTGGGGCGACCGGTACTGAGGTAACAGGTTCGTCGGAGATTCACGATGTCGAGATTGTCGAACCGGCGAACGAAACCGTCGTCGAGACTCGTCGGGTCAATCCGTTCCTCATCGCCATCTGGGTGCTCAGCGCGCTGTTCATCGTCGCCGGTCTCTCACTGCTGCGCTACATGGGCGAACGCCTCGACGCCCTCAACTCGACCGGTGGCGGCAGCAGCGCCGACTACTACGTGCTCAACTCTTACGCCACTGGCGCACCATTGCTGGTGGTACTCGGGCTGGCAACGGCTACGGGCAGCCTGTTCCTTCTGGCGCGCCGTCGCCCTCGCAGGAACGGGTAGTCAGCTTCAGTTCGACGCGTTCGGGTCGATCGGTTCGCCGTTGAGCAGCGTCTGCCCGGCGGGGGGCGCAGGCGGCGTGGTATTCGTCCGTGGCGCACCACCGGGCGCGATCGTGGTGGCTGTCGATGCCGCGGTGCCGACTGCCGGCGCGGATGCCGCGGCCTGGTCCGCCCGACGCTGAGCGCCACGAGTTCCGGCGGCGATGGCGATCAGCCCGAAACCGAGGCCGACGATGATCGGCAGGATGTTGTCGAAGTCCCTGAACTGCCGCACCACCACGGTCGCACCACCACGGTCGCAGAGGCCGGGCTATTGAGCGCCTCAAGACCCGAGCGCAGGTTCACTGCGTGGTACAGGCCATAGGCCCGGCCGAGCACGCCCGCCAGCACGGCGAGGAGCGTGAGCAGGATGCCGAGCAGCGCCACGGGAGCGGTGCCGCGTCGCACCACAGCCACGCCTGCCTCTTTGCGATAGAGCGAGATCAGGATGGTCACACCGACACCCACGAAGAAGCCAGTCACGAAACCGAGGCCGGTCAGAAAAGACGACCCGACCGCGGAGATCACGATGGCGATCGGGAAGGCGATCAGCGAGAGGAGCAGGCCGCGCCCGACATCCTCTGGCACGTCGGCATTGGCCGGATTGACTCTCACGGGATTCTCCTGCGGTCAGATTGTGTCGGGTTGGTTAGCGCCACCGTTCAGCGTTCCGGAGGAACCGGAGTTCACCTGGGGAGCGGAAGGCGTCGCGGGGAAGGGCGGATCCTGGATCATGGGCGCGATGCCGGCTGGTTGCTTCGAGGTCGCGAAGGCGACGCGCAGCACCGAGAAAGCGCCGAGCACACCAAGGGCCAGGGAGAGGATCAGCACGACGGCGTTGGACGTGAGGAGGGCACCGAAGTCCTCGCCGAAGGCCGTCCAGAACAGCGGATGTGTGAAGGCCTGGATCCAGGTGAGGTCAGCTGCGTCGGCGATTGCCCGCACATAGTCAGTGACGAGCCCGCAGTAGAAGCTGAGCAGCAGGGTCACCAGCACGACGCCCGAGATCAGGACCGCGCCCTTTGTGCTGACGCGGCCGCCGGAGCCTTTGCGATAAAGCCAGGCGGCAGCCGCCGCCACGGCGAAAGCGGCGATCGCGGAGACGAATCCGAAACTCCAGATGACCACCCACAGCACGACACCGATCGGTACCGCGAGCAGGGCGAACAGGGTGCCGCGAACGAGATTCTCCGGCGGCAACTCTCGCGCTGGAATGAGCGTGGTCATTGGTGTCCCCCTGCGAATCGAACGAGTGTTGCTCACACCCTATCGGGATCGCGAGACTCCGTCAGGTCTGGCAACGGGGGCACCAGTAGATGTCCCGCAGTTCGAGTTCCGTATCGCCGAGGCGCCCATGGCTGATGGCTGTGCCGCAGCGCAGGCATGGCTGACCCTCGCGGCGATACACCCAGTCCGTTGCTCCCCGCAGGGTGCCGGTGGTGGTGCGATCCACCCTGTCCTTGTTCGAGTCGATCAGTCGCTGGGCGAGCGTGACGAGCTTCTCCGGATTGACGACCTCGCCGACCGGCCGCGTCGGCAGCACGCCGCGCAGGAAGCACAGCTCGTTCCGGTAGACATTGCCGAGTCCGGCGATGATCCGCTGGTCGAGAAGTGCGAGCCCGACCGCACGGGACGGATCGGCGGTGAGTCTCGCCAGCGCCTCATCCGCATCCCAGTCGACAGCCAGTGGGTCTGGTCCGAGGTGGCCGACGACGCTCTGCTCGTCGCCCTTGGCCACGACTTCGAGGAGTCCGAGCTGGAACCCGATGGCTGTCCACTCCTCGTTGGCGAGGATCACCCGTGCCTGCCACTCCGGTCGTCGCCATCGGGTACCCGGCCGGTAGACGTGCCACGATCCTTCCATCTTGAGGTGGCTGTGAATGCTGTGCTCGCCGACCCGGATGAGCAGATGCTTGCCGCGGCTCACCACCTCATCGACCCTTTCTCCGGTGAGGTCGACAGTCGCGAACGCCGGAACCCGGATGTCGCAGCGCGTCAGCACCCGACCGGCCAGCACCGCGTTCAGGTTCTTCGCCGTGCGGTAGACGGTGTCGCCCTCAGGCACGCAGCCTCAGCCCTTGCGGGGTCGCGCTGAATCCGGCCTCGACGAGAGCGTCGCCGAGCACGGTCCCGATCACGAACTCGCCATCGACGCGTTCCACCTTGAGTCGCGCCAGCGAGCGCCGGACAGTCGTGGCGAGGGACTCCGCGGATGCCGTGAGTGCGCGTTCGTCGGCGCCGAAGGTGAGCATGGTCTTGCCGCCGCGCTCCACATAGAGGGCGAGGGATCCATCGACGAGCACCACCAGCGCGCCGGCCTTCCTGCCGGGTCGATGCCCTTTCTTCTCATCGGCGGCGACCGGATTCTGCGGCCAGGGGAGGGCCGCGCCGTAGGGGTTGGCCGGGTCGGTGGCGGCGAGAGTGATCGTGACCGGCGGCCGCTCGGAGTCGGGCTCGCGGGCGAAGGAGCGCAGTCGGTCGACAGTGGCACCGGTGGCGAACTGGGCGGCACCGAGACCCTCGACGAAGTAACCGCGACGGGCGCGCCCGGTCTCCTCGAATCCGCTGAGCACCCGGTAGGCCAGGGCGAAACCGCCGCGAATGCCCTCGCTCACGACGGCTCCGCGGGTGACAATGCCGTAGCGCTCGAGGAGCAGCTCCGCGGTGGCGACGCCGCGCACAGTGGTATCCGGTTCCGCGAGGGGAAGCAGTGACCAGCGACCGGCGGCACTCGGCGGACCGGCCTGCGCTGGCATGACGGGGCGTGCGCGTCCGCGATAGGCGCGGGTGCGCGGGGCGGTCCGTGGCTTGCTGGCCCTGCCGCCGAGATAGGAGCGCAGCGGGGCGAGCGTGTCATTGGTCACGAGGCCCGACCAGACGAGATCCCACAGCGCGGTGGCCAGTTCGCGGTCATCGGTACTGCCGACGGCATTGGAGAGCTGGCGGAAGAAGTACGCGCCGCCCCCGGCCAGACTGGCCAACACCGTGCGCTGCAACTCCGTTGTCTCGGCACCGGTGGGCTCCGGCAGGGTGAGGGCCGCGGTCTCGGCGAGGTGCAGGCTCATCCAGCCGTCGCTGCCGGGAAGTGCCCCGCCACCCGACCAGATCACTT
This sequence comes from Glaciihabitans sp. UYNi722, assembly GCF_040549465.1. Lineage (NCBI taxonomy): Bacteria > Bacillati > Actinomycetota > Actinomycetes > Micrococcales > Microbacteriaceae > Glaciihabitans > Glaciihabitans sp. UYNi722. The sequence continues at coordinate 108,337 of NZ_JBEPTL010000002.1, forward strand.
CGCCTGACGCGGTGAGCTCGTCGAGCATCACCGGCGAGTAGTCCTTGACTCGCGACGGCAGAACAAGGGACTCCCAGGCGGATGCCGGCAGCGCGACCCCAGCGAGCTGGTCGATGACAGTGGCGAGGCCGTCGACCCCGCGCAGCGGCTCGGCGACGTGCTGCCAGGCCGGCAGGAACCGCCCGAGCGTTGCCGCGTCCACGGGCTCGACCTCCTGGCGCAGGGCGGCGAGGGAACGACTGCGCAACCGACGAAGAACCTCCACGTCGCACCACTCGCTGCCGGTGCCGTTCGGGCGGAACTCGCCCTCTGTCACCCGCCGTTGGCTTGCCAGCCTGCGCAGCGCGTCAAGCACGACAGCGGTGCCGAGACTGAACCGTTCGGCGACGGCACCCAGCGAGAATGGTCCGTGGGTGCGCGCGTAGCGGCTCACCAGGTCGCCGAGCGGATCCTCCACAGGCTCGACGAAGGCTGCGGGGATGCCGATGGGGAGCGGCGTGCCGAGCGCGTCGCGCAGGCGGCCGGCATCCTCGATGATGGCCCAGCGTTCGCCGCCAGCGCGCCAGATGCGGTTGGCTTTCTCGAGTTCGCCGAGCCAGGCGGTGAGCGTGCTCGCCGCCTGCGGCTGTCGGAGGGGTGCTTCAACAGGCTCAGCGACGGATGGCTCGGCGACCGGCGCCAGTCGCTCGGCGATCTCGGGCTCCGACATCGGGCCGAGCATGCGTAACAGGTCGACGATGCCTTCTGCGTCGCGGGCCTTGCGGTCGGGGGCGAGTCGCTGCAGCTCCAGTTCGGTCTGTTCGATGACACCGGGGTCGAGCAGTTCGCGCAGTTCGGCGCGACCGAGTAATTCACCGAGCAGCGTCGGGTCGAGCGAGAGCGCTGCGGCCCGGCGTTCGGCCAAAGGAGAATCACCCTCGTACATGAAGGCGGCGACGTAGCCGAAGAGCAGCGACCGGGCGAAGGGCGAGGCCTGTTCGGTCTCGGTTTCGACGATACGGATGCGACGGCTCTCGATCTGCTCGGCCAGGTCGGTGAGCGCCGGCAGATCGTAGACGTCCTGGAGAACCTCTCGCACCGCTTCGAGAACTATCGGAAAACTGGGGTATTTGCGCGCCACATCCAGCAACTGGGATGCCCGCTGACGCTGCTGCCAGAGCGGCGACCGCTTGCCGGGGTTGTAGCGCGGCAGCAGTAGCGCGCGGGCCGCGCACTCGCGGAACCTGGCCGCGAAGAGCGCGGATCCTCCGACCTCCTCGGTGACGATGTCCCGCAGTTCGGCGGATTCGAAGACGAAGAGTTCCGCGCCAGGCGGTTCGCTCTCGGTGTCAGGGATGCGCAGGATGACTCCGTCGTCGCTCGCCATGGCAGCCCCGTCGAGCCCAAAGCGTTCGCGGATGCGAGCCCCGACGGCGAGAGCCCAGGGCGCGTGCACCTGCATGCCGTATGGGGAATGTAAGACGACGCGCCAATCTCCGAGTTCGTCGCGGAAGCGTTCAACCACGAGTGTGCGGTCGGTCGGTACGTGACCGGTGGACTTCTTCTGGTCGTCGATGAAGGCGACCAGGTTGTTGACCGCGCGCGGGTCGAGGCCGCCGGTGAGAGCTCTCGCCCTCGCGACCTCATCACTGGCTGAGGAGATCTCGCGGGTGAACTCGCCGATTGCACGCCCCAGTTCGGCTGGGCGGCCGAGGCCGTCGCCCTTCCAGAACGGGACCTTGCCCGGCTGCCCGAAGGCCGGCGAGACGACGACACGGTCGTGGGTGATGTCTTCGATGCGCCAACTCGTCGCGCCGAGCGCGAAGACGTCGCCGACCCGGGACTCGTAGACCATCTCCTCGTCGAGTTCGCCAACTCTGGCGGGAGCCTTGCCACCCTCGGTCGAGCCCACCATGAAAACCCCGAAGAGCCCGCGGTCCGGGATCGTGCCGCCGGAGGTCACCGCGAGACGCTGGGCGCCCGGCCGACCGGTGAGTCTGCCGCTCACACGATCCCAGACCACCCGTGGCCGAAGCTCGGCGAACTCGTCGGAAGGATAGAGGCCGCTCAGCAGATCGAGTGTCGCGTCGTAAGCCGATCGTGGCAGCGTGGAGAATGGTGCGCTGCGACGCACGACATCGAACCACTCGTCAACGTCGATCGAATCGAGAGCCACGGCAGCGACGGTCTGCTGGGCGAGGATATCGAGCGGGTTCTGCGGGATGGCCATCGCCTCGATCAGCCCGGCAGACATCCGCTCGCTTGCAACCGCCGAATGGATGAGGTCGGCCCGATGCTTCGGAAAGATGATGCCGCGCGACACCTCGCCCACCTGGTGCCCGGCTCGACCAACCCGCTGGAGTCCGCTCGCGACAGAGGGCGGCGATTCGACCTGGATGACCAGGTCGACGGCTCCCATGTCGATGCCGAGCTCGAGCGAGCTCGTGGCGACGACGCAGCGCAGCCTGCCCGACTTGAGATCGTCTTCGATCATCGCGCGCTGGTCTTTGCTCACCGAGCCATGGTGCGCCCGTGCGAGCAGTGGCGAAGCTCCGGAGGTCTGGCCAGCCTGCGCCATCATCTGGGCTGGCGGTCCTGCCTTGAGCTTGTCGAAGGGGGCCGGCTTGTCGATGGCCGCCGTCGAGGCTTCGGCAGGCTCAGCGAGCGCACCAATGAGCTCAGGCTGCTCGATCCGCTCGGCGTAGATCTCGTTGAGCCGTGCGGTCAGTCGTTCCGCAAGGCGCCGCGAGTTGGCGAACACGATGGTGGACCGGTGCTCGAGGATACGGTCGACGATCTGTTCCTCGACGTGCGGCCAGATCGACCCCTGTGGCGTGTTACCTGCTGCCGAACCCTCCAGCACCGGCGCCGTACCAAGCTCGGTCATATCCTCGACGGGCACCACCACGGTCAGGTCGAACTTCTTGGTCGAAACGGGGGCGACGATCGCGACGGGCGCGCTGCCACCGAGAAAGCGTGCTACCTCTTCGCGGGGTCGAACGGTCGCCGACAGTCCGATGCGCTGCGCCGGCTTCTCCAGCAGCATGTCGAGCCGCTCGAGCGACACCGCGAGGTGCGCGCCGCGTTTGGTTGACGCGACGGCGTGCACCTCGTCGATGATCACCGTCTCGACGCCCAGCAGCGTCTCCCTCGCCGAGGCGGTGAGCATCAGGTAAAGCGACTCGGGCGTGGTGATCAGGATGTCCGGCGGTTGCCGCTGCAGCAGCCGCCGGTCGGCGGAGGTGGTGTCGCCGGAGCGCACTCCGACGGTGACCTCCGGAGGCTGCATCCCGAGCCGTTTGGCAGTCTGGGTCACCCCGACGAGGGGTGAGCGGAGGTTGCGTTCCACATCGACGGCGAGCGCTTTGAGCGGTGAGATGTAGAGAACGCGGGTGCGGCGATTCGGGTCGTCGGGTACGGGGGTCGAGGAAAGACGATCGATGGCCCAGAGGAAGGCGGCCAACGTCTTGCCCGACCCGGTCGGTGCGACGACCAATGCGTGGGAGCCATCGGAGATAGCGCGCCAGGCGCCGACCTGTGCATCCGTTGGCGCTGCGAAGGCGCCGGAAAACCACTCCCTGGTCGCCGGGGAGAATCGCTCGAGCGGATTCGCCATCAGTCCATCATCCTCTGCACCACTGTCACAACAGTTTCACCGTGTGCCTGACGCATCCGGAGCTCCATCCCGTTCGTTTCAGTAGGATTCAGGCACGGGGGCGAATCAGCGCGGCCGGATACCTAGGTGGCAACAGTGGATTACAACTTCCAGATGAACTCGGAGCAGACCACCACCACGACCACAGGTTCGATCATCGGCTACATCATTATGGCGATTCTGCTCTGGCGGATCTTCTCGAAGGCGGGTCGCCCGGGCTGGCTCGCGCTCATCCCGATCGTCAACATCTTCGTGCTGATCCAGGTCTCCGGTCACTCCGGCTTGTGGGTGCTGCTCATCTGGATCCCCATCGTGGGGTGGATCATCTCCATCGTCTTCTCCGTACATCTGGCGCGCAATTTCGGCAAGGGTGGCGTCTTCGGATTCTTCCTGCTCTGGCTCGTCTCGATCATCGGCTACCTGATACTCGCGTTCGGATCGAGCACCTATCAGGATCCGCGCACAGTCGTGCGCGCCTGAGAACGGCTCGCGCCGCGCCGCGCCGCTGGGTCGCAGCCTGTTAAGTGACAATGGAGCATGGCTTCCACTGGCACCCCCGACCCCAATTCCGGCTGGCTGTCCGATGAGGAGCTCGCCGAGACGCGCCGCCGCCTCCCACTGCTCTACGTCGAAGCACTACCGGTGCGAGTCGACGGGATCGGCCAGGTCACAGAGGTCGGCATCCTGCTGCGGGCGAACGCCGCCGGGGCCATCACCCGCACCCTCGTCTCCGGGCGCGTGATGTACGGCGAGACCATTCGCGACGCGCTGTTCCGCCACCTCGAGAAGGATCTCGGGCCGATGGCCTTCCCGCTGCTTCCGGCCAGCCCGGTGCCGTTCACCGTCGCCGAGTACTTTCCTTTCCCCGGCTCGCAGTACACGGATGACCGCCAGCACGCCGTCTCCCTCGCCTACGTGGTGCCCGTGACCGGCACCTGCGAGCCGCGGCAGGACGCTCTCGAGCTCACCTGGATGACGCCCGAGGAGGCCGCATCCGACTCCATCTCCGCCGAAATGGAGGGCGGACGCGGCTCACTGCTCCGCGCCGGCCTCGCCTCGGTCGGCGCTCTTTTCTAGACGTTACGAAGCGGGTTTCGATAGCTCGAAACAGAACGACGGAGCGACGGTGGTGAGACGGTTCGTCAGGATGGCCCTGCGTGTCACGTCGGAGACGCCTGTTTTTTCGTTACGGAGTAAGTCCCGCAAGCTCCGCAGTCAGTCGCCTTTACCAACGGACAGTCGGCGGGTCGGTGGTGAAGTCGACGGTGGCTGCGCCGAGGCTCGGACCGAAGAAGACACTGCAGGTGCCGTGCGTCCCGTTCTTGGTGCAGGTGCCTTTCGCGTCGATGCCGCCGATCGGCTCGCTGGAAATCTTGCGGATGTCGGTCAGATTGTCGCTGGGCTTCAGCCCCGCGAGGGTGCTCTGCGCGTCGCCGCTGAGCGTGCGAATGATTGTGCCGTCTTCGAACTGCGTGCCGTCGGACAGAGTCGCCGGCAGGTCGAGCCCGCATCCGGCGGTCAGTGACTTCGAGGCGATGCAGGGCGCGACCGCGGTGGCGACGGCCTGACGGAGCGCGGTCAGTCCCTCGTCACTGAGTGACAATGTGGGGCCTTCGGCGCTGGTGGGGGCAAAACCGTCCGGCACGACAATCTTCGACGTGCTGCCGATGGCGAAGTCCTTCGACGTGGTCGCAAGCACGTAGGTACCGGGGAAGACTATCGCCTTGCCGTCGCTGATCTTTGTGCCATTCAGCGTGAGGTCGAGGCCCTGCAGGCGACTGCTGAGGTCGAGGCCAGCGGGACCGGTCTCGACTTTCCACTTTCCGTTCAGGTCGTTGAGGGTGAACTTCGCGGTGACCGGGGCGCCGCCGATCGTGTACCGCGCCACCAGGTCGACAAAGCCGCTGCTCTTCGTCGGGTTCGTCACCTTGATGCTCTTGATAGCGCCGAGCTTGTTCGACGCACGCAGGGCCGAGTCGGTGAGCAGCGTGGTGTCGTGCGGCTTGTTCGCGTCCTCGATGTAGGACAGGGCTGTCTTAGCATCCGATGCCGCGACCGCCTTGAGATAGGCGGTCAGCACCTCGCTCGGGCCGGCGTTGGGAACGCTGCCGCCTACGACACGCGGCACGATAACGACGGCCACGACAATGACGATGACAACCAGCAGCGCGATCGCCCCGCCGACGATCCCGAATATCGCGCCGAGTCCAAGGCCGCGCCGCGGCCCGGGCGCTACAGGCTGCGGCTGGCCGGGGAGCTGAGGGGGGCCCGAGAACTGCGGCTGGCCCGGGACCTGCGGTGGGACCGAGAACTGCGGCTGGCCCGGGACCTGTGGGGGGAGTGGGCTGCTGCCAGCCTCAATCGGCGGCGGCGGCGCCGGTGACGGTGACGGTGACGGAGCGGCGGGCGTTCCTGAGTCTGGCGGCTGCGGTGGTTCGGTGCTGTCGTCAGCCATGGTGGCGCCTCCCGTGAGCGAGCTATTCCCACGATATTAGCTATTCCCGGGCGCCGACGGGGCCCACTCAGCGAGTAGCGCCTCGACCGCGCGGGGATTTGTTCTCCGCGCTGCGGTTACAACATCCGCGCGGACAACAGACCACCGCGCGGATGAGAGAAGGGCCCCGCACCGAAGTGCGAGGGCCCCTTGAGCCACTGAAAGCTAGCGAACTACCTGGCTGCAGGTCAGCGCGAGCCGTTACGACGACGTCCGCCGCCACCACCCTGCGACATGCCGACGAGGCCGCCACCGGAGCCGGCGCGGTTCGCGCCGCCCGTGCGGGGCGCGCCCGAACGATCACCGGAGCGAGGTGCAGCGGATGTCGCGCCCTCCCCGCTCGCCGTGCTGTAAAAGTTGCGCGATCCGCCTGAGCTCGATGCGCCTGAGCGTTCCCCGCGCGGCTGGCCGGATGCGGCACCGTCACGGTTGGCGCGCTTGCGCTGCGCGTTGGCGCCCTGCGAGCGGCCCTGTCCTCCCGCGCGACCCCCCTGCGACTGGCGCCCGCCGGACCGCGGTGCGCCCTGGCGCTGCGGCTCGGCTCGCGGTGCTGGCTTGACCCAGGCGGCGACCTCGCCGACGAGTGCCGTGACGGCATCCGAGGCTGCGGTCACGTGCTGCGGGGTGACGGTGATGGCCGCTTTGCGCAGCAGCGCGGCGGTGTCCTTGCGCTGGGTCGGCAGCACTATCGTGACCACCTCGCCCTCCTTGCCGGCGCGGGCGGTGCGTCCTGAGCGGTGCAGGTAGGCCTTGTGCTCTGCCGGTGGGTCGACGTGGATCACGAGCTCGATGTCATCCACGTGAACACCGCGCGCCGCGACATCCGTCGCCACGAGTACGCGGATCTCGCCGCTGCCGAACGCCGCGAGGTTGCGGTCGCGCTGCGGCTGGGAAAGGTTGCCGTGCAGGTCGACGGAGGGGATACCGGCGTCGGTGAGCTGCTTGGCGAGCTTCTTGGCGTGGTGCTTGGTGCGCATGAAGAGGATGCGGCGACCGGTGCCCGAGGCGAGCTTCTTGATGAGCTCGTTCTTGGCATCGACGGAGTCGACCTCGAACACGTGGTGGGTCATAGCCGAGACATGGCTGGTCGCCTCATCGACAGAGTGCAGCACCTCGTTGTGGAGGTACTTCTTCACGAGACGGTCGACGCCGTTGTCCAGGGTGGCGCTGAAGAGCATGCGCTGGCCGGTGTTCGGGGTCTTGTCCATGATGCGGGTGACGACGGGCAGGAAGCCGAGGTCGGCCATGTGGTCTGCCTCGTCGAGAACGGTGATCTCGACGGCATCCAGCGAGACGAAGCCCTGCTTCATGAGGTCTTCAAGTCGGCCGGGGCAGGCAACGACGATGTCGATGCCGCCCTTGAGTGCCGCAACCTGTCGCTGCTGTGAGACGCCGCCGAAGATCGTGGTGATCTTGATGCCGTAGGCGGAAGCCAGCGGCTCCATAGCGGTCGTGATCTGGGTGGCCAGTTCACGGGTTGGGGCGAGGATGAGGCCGAGCGGGCGACCCGGACGACGCTGGCCGCCGGCGAGCTTGCCGCCGAGGCGCGCGATCATCGGCAGCGCGAAGGCGAGGGTCTTGCCGGACCCGGTCTTACCGCGACCGAGCACATCGCGGCCGGCGAGGGTGTCGGGCAGGGTGTCGACCTGGATGGGGAAAGGGGAATCGATGCCGGTCGACGCGAGCTTCGCGACGAGCGGCTGTGGCACGCCTAGCGCACCGAAGGTTGTAATGGTTTCAGACATGGAGATTGGTGGTGCCTTTCAGGGCATCGGTATCGACACGAATAATCGTGTGATGAATGGCGAAGGTGGCGATGGCCACATCCGTTCGCCGGAGAAAGTTTCTACGAGCCTGCAGTGACCGGTGAGAACCGGATTTCAGCTGGTACAGGGGCGTTCAACGACGCAGGGAGTTCGTCGTGAACTCACAAGTGACTCCAGCATAGCATCCGGGCGTGCGCTGCGACCGTGTGCGGCGGCCGTGGTGCGCGCCCTGCGATCCGCGAGTCGTCATTGTTGGCTCGAAAAGAGCGGGCATGGAACCAGGTTCGACGACTCGTGGACGGTGCGTCAGTACTGCCCGTGATAGCGCTCGCCGACCGGGATCTCCACCACGACGGTGTTGCCCCGCTGGGCGAGCGGGCAGGCCCAGGCGGGGTCGTAGGCGCAGGACGGGTTGTAGGCGAAGTTGAAGTCCAGGATGAGGGAGTCGGGTGCCGCGCCCTGTCCGAGGTCCGCACCTTTGATGGTGTCGACAAGGTACCTGCCGCCGCCGTAGGTACCGCCCGGCTGGCGGGAGAGGGCATCCTTCACCGGGATGAATATGCCGCCGCCGTAGCTGCCCAGCTTCCAGACATCGAGGTTGCCCACACCGGGCACCTCGGCGATACCGATCAGATCGAATGGCACGATGCCGTCGGTGCCGGTCTCGAAATCCATGTGTCGCGGTGCGGCCGGCTTCACCCCGACCTCGAAACGCCAGGTCGGGTCGTAGGGTTCGACGGGGAGTCCTTCAAAGACCTCGAGGTCTTCGGGCAGCAGGGGGCTGGACGGATGCTCGACGAACAGCATGTCCCGTTCGCGCCGCCAGAACTCGTGGGCCGCGACAATATCCCTCGCTGCCCGCACTTCGGCGTAGAGGGCGAATACGCGGCGCCGCCAGTCGGCGACCTCGAAAGCAGTCATGTCCCCACGCTAGCTCGCGTTGGCACAATCGGGCACGTGGGGCTTGTTGCGGTCAGCGCCAGGTGGGAGCCAGCCGACGCAGCTGGATCGCCCGCCATTGCCAGAAGCTCCAGTAGAACAGCCAGAGCGGCAGCGTCGCGATCCCGGCACTCACCAGGAGCTGGTCGCGGTAGAGCGTGCGGTCACCCTGAGCCGGAGCGACGGCCATCGTGTGCTGCCACCGCGTGACGATTGCGAGCGCACCGCTCACTCCGTGGCCGTTGTCGCGCATCAGCCGTACCCCGTCGCTGCGCTCCCGATAGGAGAGGGAGATCGCCTGCTCGCCGATGGGCAGCACCCCGAACGCCCTGGCCATCACGTAGTGGTCTCCCTCCGGCCATGACTCCGGGAAGCCGTGCGCGGCGAGCGACGTGAAGGTCGTGAACGGTGCCGAGACGGCACGAAAGACCCCTGGACTGCGGATTGCGGCCCACGCGGCATCCGGTGGGCAGTCGAGAACGAGTTTGAGGAGCACTCTCATCGCCTCAGTCTCGCACTGCATGTCGCGCAGCGTAACGCGCCGTTGCCGTCGACTATCGTCGAATCGTGACTCACGGCCAGACCCAGTACCAGGTTCGCTTCGATTGGGGCGTCGACGGCTTGCAGGCCATCGGGGAAGCTGCGGATGTCGCGGTCTGGGTCGATGTGCTCGACGCCGACGGCAGCACGGCCGTCGAATCCGAGGTGCCTGTTGTGCGCGGATCCCTCCGCAACCGACGGGCCGTCGCGGAATGGGTGCTCGCGCAGCAGGGCGGCAGGGGCGAGCGGTTCATGGTCGCCATTGTCGCCGCGGGCGAGCGATGGGCCGGAGGCGGTCCGCGCTTCGCTGTCGAGGACCTGCTGGCTGCGGGCGCCATCATCGATGCGCTGGCCGATCTCGGCATCGACTACTGCTCGCCGGAGGCTGCCGCTGCCGCCGCCGCATTCACCGGCCTTCGCAACGCGACGGGCCACCTGATCGGAGCCTCAGCCAGCGGTCGCACGCTCGTTGCGGATGGCAGGCGTACCGACATCGAGGCGGCGATCGAACTGGATGTTTCCTCCGAGGTTCAGCCGGTGGGGGAATTCGACCTGCACGCCTAACGTTGGGCGAAACAGGCGAAGCTCTCACTCGGAGGCGGCCTGACAATGTGGAGGATGCAATGAAGGCACTACTCGGCGACACTGTGATCGCAGAAGCGGCCAATGACGACCTGATCAAGATCGAGGGCAACTGGTATTTTCCGCCGGAGAGCGTCAACAAGGACTTCCTCGTCGACAGTGCGACCCCGTACACCTGCCCGTGGAAGGGCGAATGCCAGTACTTCAGCGTGAAGGACGGCGACGCACTGCTCCAGGATCGCGCCTGGAGCTACCCGACCCCCTACCCCACCGCTTTTGAGCGCACAGAGGGCAAAGACTTCAGTAACTATGTGGCCTTCTGGAAAGAGGTTCAGGTCACCGAGTAGCAGGATCTCGACGAAAGGTTCGCCTTTCGGTGACGATCCGATTCCTCAGTTGCTGGGAAGGCTGGTCGCGGCAGCCAGAAGGATGATGGTGAACTGGGTTTTCGCCGTGCGCGCGGTGAGCAGCAATTCTCCCCCCGCATCGGCCACCAGCAGCTTCGCGAGCGGCAGGCCGAGTCCCGTTCCTCCATCGCTAGAGAACCCGTCGACGAACGGGTCGGTGCGGGCATCGATGGATGAGCCGTCATCCCGCACATCGATCGCCACCGCGCCGTGCGCGTCGCGCAGCCTGATGAGTACATCCCCACTTCCGTGACGAAGCGCATTGTCGAGCAGCACATCGATCACCTGTCGTACCGCCGGTTCGCTTGCCGCTACCCGGGCATTCTCCAGCTTGATCGCTACCCGGAGCGGTCTACCTCGACTCGCGAAACCACCATTCCACCGGCGTTGTGCTTCCTCGACCTGTGCGGCCGCGTCGCACGATGAACCGCCGGCCGCGCCCCGCCCCAGACGGATGATTTCGTCGATGGTGATCTCCAGGGCATCCGCTCGCTCGATTCCCTGGCGAAGTGTCTGCCTCAGGTCCGCGTGAGTATCGTGCAGCGCGCCTTCCAGTAGCGCACGCAGACCGGTGAGCGGTGTCCGAAGCTGGTGGGAGGCGTTGGATGTCAGTTTGCGTTCACGCGCCATGGCGGCGCTGAGTCGCACGGCGGTGGCGTTGAGCGCGGCGCCGGCAGCGTCGATTTCCGCGAGCCCGGACAGCGTCGTGCGGGCGCCGAAATCCCCGTCACCGAGCGCCTGAGATGCACGCGCGAGATCCTGCATCGGTGAAACGATCCGACGCGCGAGCGATCGGGCTGCGCCCGCACCGATGGCAAGGGCAACGCTCGCACCGAGGATCAGGAGCACCCAGAAGCCTACGATTCGGGTCCAGACGGCTGAGAGGGGAAGGGCCGTGCGCACCACACCGCTGACCGACTCCGCGGATGCGATAGGTACGACGACCACGAGTGAGCCGCCGACCGTCTCGGGTGCAGTTCGACCGGCGAGGGCTGCGGATACCGCCGCATCACCGGATTTCGGCCCGGTGCCGACGACGAGCGAGCCGTTCACACCGTAGAGCGCAAGTTGTTGGCCTGCGGTGGGCTGGGGAATCTCGGTCTTGTCCGACTTCGAGAAGAGCGGATCGATGGTGAGCGCTGCGTGCAATGCCTGATCTTCCAGATTCGACCTCGCATCAGCCAGCGACAGGCTCATGACGGCGAAGCCCAGGGGCACCAGAAAGAGCGCGAGAGCAACGCTCGCGCTCAGCACGGCCACACGCAGGATGCCGCGCTTCATCTGATCGGCACCCTCACAGGAAAATTTTGCCCTGCGCTAACCATCGGGGTCACCGCCGCTAACCGCGCCCACTTTAGCGTTGAGGAAAGATTTCTCATCCGCGTCCTGGAGGCTCTCATGGCAGCACAGCGTACATCGAAGCGATTGCAATTGATCCCTATCGTCGGGGCAGCCGTTCTTCTGGCAGCCCTCGCACTGAGCGGATGCAGCGCACAATCCGCTACGACGCCAGCGAAGCCGACATCGGGCGCGCCTGCACCACACGCGACAGAAGTGAGTCCATCGGGGGATATTCCGGACAATCAGGCCTATGTGCCATTTACCGACCCGACGGGAGCCTTCTCGGTCACGGTCCCCGAAGGCTGGGCGCAGTCGACCGCCGACGGAGCAACGGTCTTCGCCGACAAGCTGAACATCATCGCTCTTCGTTCCGCGACATCGGCGACAGCGCCGACTGTGGCCTCGGCGACCCAGAACGAAGTTGCCGCTCTCAAGTCGTCGGGCGGCAATTTCTCCCTGAAGAAGGTCGCCGCGTTCACCCGTCCGGGGGGCAGCGGCGTACTGATCACATTCCAGTCGGATTCGGCCGTCAATCAGGTCACCGGATCCGTTGTGCGCAACGATGTCGAACAGTATCTCTTCTGGAAGGCCGGCACGCGGGTGACCGTCACGCTCACCTCGCCTCAGGGATCAGACAACGTCGATCCATGGGCGAAAGTGACCGGCTCATTCGTCTGGTTGACCAAGTGACCGCTGTCCTGTCGGATGCCCCGGTTTCCTCATCCACCGCTCGGTCGCTCGATGCTGTTGCTCTCTATCGTTTCTTCCGCTCGGGCGAAGAGGAGACGCTTGCGCTTCGTGGGGTGAGCCTTCATGTCGATGCCGGCGAAATCGTCGCCGTGACCGGGCCATCCGGGTCCGGAAAATCGACGCTCCTCTCGTGCCTGGCTGGCCTCGACGAACCGACCGCCGGCACGGTTCGCATTGCGGGCGAACGGATGAGCGCCCGCCCCGAGTCCGAGCGCGCAGCGTTGCGAGCGGATCGCATCGGTGTGCTCTTTCAATCCAACAACCTTTTTGCTCACCTGACGGTGGAGGAGAACGTGCAGCTCGCGCAGCGGCTCTCTCCCCGCAGCTCACCGTCTCCGGCTCCCCGGGAGATCGTGGCGAGAGTCGGCCTCGCCGACCGAACGCGGTCATTGCCGTCACAACTGTCCGGCGGTGAAGCAGCGCGCGCGGGTCTCGCTGTGGCGCTGGCCAACGACCCGGTATTTCTTCTCGCCGACGAACCGACCGGCGAGCTGGACGGCGATACCGAACAGCGACTTCTCGACCTGCTACGGGCGCATGCGGATCGCGGATGCGCGATCCTCCTCGTCAGCCATAGCCCGCACGTTGTCGCCGTCGCCGACCGTGTCATCGAGCTTGAAGACGGGCGGATCCGCTGATGTCCACACCCACACCCACACCGCTCCACCTGGCCGATGCTCGGCCTGCGACCGATGTGGTCGTTCGATGCGCCGACATCGCCCACACCTTCGGCAGTGGCCCGACCGCCGTGGTTGCCGTGACGCAGGTCACCTGCGAGGTGCGGCGGGATTCGCGACTGGCGATCATGGGGCCATCGGGCTCCGGCAAGTCCACCCTGATCCACCTGATGGCAGGACTTGAGTCGGTCACCAGCGGAACGATCTCCTGGCCGGCATTCGGCGGCACTCCGGGAGGGTCTCCAGGCACCGTCGGTGTTGTTTTTCAGGGGCCGAGCCTCATTCCCTCGCTCGACGCGCTGGGAAACGTGGCGTTGCCGTTGATTATTCAGGGAGTGTCTGACGCTGAGGCGGAACGTCGAGCAGCCGAGGCCCTGGAAGCTCTTGGCCTCGGCTGGCTTTCGGCTCGGCTCCCTGACGAGCTCTCCGGAGGCCAGGCACAACGAATCGCTGTCGCGCGGGTGCTCGCTGCCGGCCCTCGGCTGATACTCGCGGATGAACCGACCGGGCAACTCGACAGAGAAACAGGCAGCCACGTAATCGACGTTCTGATCGAAGCAGCCGATCGGCTGGGAGCGGGCCTCGTGATCACGACCCACGACCCGGAGGTCGCGGGCAAACTCTCGGAGCGATGGCTGATGCAGGATGGGGAGCTTCGCGCGACCCCTCACCACGACAGCGAGGGAGACCGACCGTGATCACACTATGGATTCAAGGGCTGCTTCGGCGGCGATTCGGCAGTCTTGCCGCGACTGCGGCCGGAGTCGCCATCGCGGTGGCAATGATCGCGAGCCTCGGATCGTTCATCGCCTCAGCACAGTCGTCGATGACCGCCCGGGCAGCATCCGGGGTGGCCGTCGACTGGCAGGTTCAGGTCGCACCGAACGCCGACCCGGGCGCGGTGGCAACCAAGACCCGAGCGGCAAGCGGAGTGACCAAGGCACTTCCGGTCGGTTTCGCCCACAGCACGGGTCTCAGCGCCACGTCGAACGGCACCTCCCAGACCACCGGACCGGCGATAATTCTCGGACTGCCGACCGGATATGCCGCAGCGTTTCCCGGCGAAATTCGATTCCTGTCGGGCACCCACAACGGTGTGCTGATCGCCCAGCAGACCGCGGCGAACCTTCACGTGATGCCTGGTGATTCTGTGACCATAGGGCTTGAAGGAGTTACACCTATCGCTGTCACAGTCGCTGGTGTGATCGATCTACCCCAGGCCAACTCGCTGTTCCAAACGGTCGGAGCGCCTGCACAATCCCAACCCCTCGCGCCCCCGGACAACGTGCTTCTCGTTCCCTCAGGCACCTACGGCGAGATCTCGTCCGCTCTCACCGTCGCTCATCCCGAGTTGGTGTCAATACAGATTCACGCTGCGCACAGCCACGCGCTGGCGGCTGATCCTGCCGTGTCATATGTCGACATCACGTCGGCGGCCCACAACCTCGAAGCCACTCTCGCCGGGTCGGGCCAGGTGGGAGATAACCTCGGTGCAGCGTTGGGAGCGGCACGTGGAGACTCCGGCTACGCAACGGTGCTCTTCCTCTTCCTCGGGTTGCCGGGCGCCGTTCTCGCCGGCCTCCTCACCGTTGCAGTCGCCACCTCAGGGAGGGATCGCCGCAGACGTGAGCAAGCCCTGCTCAGAACGCGTGGTGCGAGCGCCAGGCTCGTCGGTCGACTTGTCGCCAGCGAAGCGCTGATCGTCGGGACCATCGGAGGCGCTGTCGGCCTCGCGGTCGCAGCGCTCGTCGGTGCCATATCGTTCGGCACTGTCGGATTCGGCCAATCGCCGGTCAGTGCGACGATCTGGCCCCTCAGCGCATTCCTCATCGGGTTGGGCATCGCGGTTGGCGCCGTCGTCATCCCCGCCATTCGAGACTTTCGGACGGTCATCGTCAGCCAAGCGCGCGCGCAGCTGTCCCGCGACCACACGCCGTGGTGGGCCAGAATCTGGCTCGACCTAATCCTGCTGGCGGTATCCGCTGCCGTCTTCAGCATCACCACCCAGGACGGCTATTCGCTGGTTCTGGCACCGGAAGGAGTCGCCTCAATCCAGGTGAACTACTGGGCGTTCTTCGGACCCGCTCTGTTCTGGGTCGGTGCGGGTCTGCTTATCTGGCGGATCTACCGCTCGGTGCTCCGTCGCCGTCAGGGAACCGTTGCCCGGCTCATCCGCCCCATCACAGGAAGTCTCTCCCACACCAGCTCGCACATGATGTCGCGAACCAGCCCCGTTCTCGCTCGAGGTGCAGTCATGTTCGCTCTTGCGCTCACGTTCGCCATCTCCACGTCGGTGTTCAACTCCACCTACCAGCACCAGGCCGAGGTCGACGCGCGACTCACGAACGGAGCGGACATCGCCATCACCGAGCCTCCCGGGTCGCACACTCCTGTGTCCGCGGGTACGACAATCCAGAAGGTGCCCGGTGTAGGGGCCGTCGAGCCGCTCCAACATCGATACGCCTATGTCGGAAGCGACCTCCAAGACCTGTTCGGCGTCCGCGCCTCGAGCATCACGAAGGCGACGCTCCTTCAGGATGCGTATTTCCAGGGTGGCACTGCGGAACAGCTGATGGCGAAGCTCGCGGCCCAGCCGGACGCGATCCTGGTCAGTTCAGAAACGGTGAAGGACTTCCAGCTGCATCCCGGCGATCTCATCAGGCTCCGTTTGCAGAACGCGACCACACAGTCGCTCGTGACCGTGCCTTTCCACTATGTGGGCGTGGCCAACGAGTTTCCGACCGCGCCGAAGGACAGCTTCTTCGTCGCGAACGCAACGTATATCTCCTCGCAGACCGGCGACAGTTCGGTCAGTTCCTTTTTGGTGGACACGGGGGGAAGGGGAACGGATGCCGTGGCGAACTCCCTCAGGCACGGCCTCGGCACCAGCGCGACGGTAACGTCCATCGGGGCCGCACGATCCTCGGTCGGTTCCAGTCTCACATCGGTGGACCTCGGCGGGCTGACGCGCGTCGAACTTACCTTCGCCCTGCTCATCGCTGCAGCATCCGGTGGGCTGCTCTTTGTACTTGGCCAGTCCGAACGCAAGCGCACCTTCGCCATCGCGACGGTTCTCGGAGCACGGCGCCGACAGCTCAGAGCGCTCGTGCTCGCCGAGGCAGCCGTCGTTGCCATCGGGGGCACCATCGCCGGCGTGGTCCTTGGCGCTGTGCTCTCGCACATGTTGGCATCGGTGCTGACCGGTGTGTTCGACCCGCCGCCTGCCGCCCTGACGGTGCCATGGAGCTACCTGATCGTGGCCGGTGTGATTGCGATCGTCGCCATTGTGGCGGGAGCTATCTGGTCCGCGCGCACAGCGCACCGCCCCGCCATCGAGACGATTCGAGAGCTCTAGATCGGCCGACCGGTGTCGAGGCGATAGCCGTGCCCGCGCAGGGTGGTGATGTCGGGCGCACGAGCAGGGTCCTCCAGTCCAGACGTATGCGACACCTCGCGCAGTCGACGACGCAGAGAGGCAACGTGCACATCGAGAGTCTTGGTCGAGCCGAACCAATTCGCATCCCACACGTCAGCCATCAGGGTCTCGCGACTGACCGCAGCACCCGGATGGCGAGCGAGACGCACCAGGAGGTCGAACTCGCGTGCTCGAAGCTCGATTTCATGACCGTCGAGCGTTGCGCGACGCGCAGATACGTCAATCGCCAGCGCCCCGAGCACGAGTTGTTCGTCGAGGTCTGAGTCCGCCTTCCCTGACCTCCGCAGGTGCGCGCGCACGCGAGCGAGAATCTCGACGAGGCTGAATGGTTTGAGCAGGTAATCATCTGCGCCTGACTCGAGGCCGGAGACGATATCGATCTGCTCTCGACGAGCGGTCAGCACGACGATCACCGACGCCGGCAGGATCATCCTCAGTTCCCGGCATACCGTCAACCCGTCGACATCGGGCAAGCCAAGGTCGAGCAACACGAGGTCGGGCGGGGCGGTCCGGGCTCGCTCAATCGCCGCAAAGCCTGTCTTTTCCCAGGTGACCTGGTAGTCAGCAGCGCCCAGCGCGGACTGCAGCGAGGAACCGATCGTCGGGTCATCCTCGACTACAAGAACAGTGGGCATATCGGGAGCCTATCGAGCAGAGGATGAGAACAGACTGCGCGCGGCGATGCTGGTCGACTTACGGTTGGTGCGGGTCCGACGAGTCGGTGGGTCGTTGGGCGTGGCCTTGGTGGCTGGAGTGGTCGTCGCGGGAATGATCATGTCCAGGGTCGGGTGAGCCACCCATCATTCTGAGCATGCTGCCGGAGCCGCTGCGGAAGAAGACCACCAGCAAGGCCAGCCCAATGATGATGAAGACGATGTTGAGCCAGGTGGTGTAGTTCCAGCTGATTCCGGCGTCGATGATCGAGAGGTGCCGGTCGGTGGGGACGAGGTGCAGCGGGGTGAAGATCAGCTCGACGACATAGCCGGCGAGCACCATGGCGCCGTAGAAGATCGCGGTGATGCGCAGTGCTGCTTTCGTGCCGTAATACTTCCGGTAGATGAGGATGATCGGGATGATAATCAGGTCGGCGAAGATGAAGCTGATGACTCCGCCGAAGCTGATGCCACCATTCCAGAGGACTGCGGCGAGGGGCACGTTGCCGACCGAGCACACAAAGCTGATGACCGCGATCAGCGGTCCGATCAGTGGCCCGAGGATGAACGCCACGGTCGGGTCATGGACGAAGAAGATCGCTTGCAGCCAGGCTTTCGGAACCCAGGCGGCGAACGCCCCGGCGATGAGCAAACCGATCAGGATGTCGCGGAGGACGGCTGCCCAATCCATTACGAAGTACTGCGACACCGAGGTGATGCCGGCGCGGGAGAACAGTCGCTTCCAGAAGCTGCCTTCTGCAGTGACGGACATGTCCATCGCGGCGTGACCCTCCATCGATCCGGCGACGCCTTTGTCGGCTTGCTCCCGCGCGGCATCCACAATCCGGCCGCGCATCCACATCCGGAATCCCAGAGCGACAAACAGGATGATGAACGGGCCGCCGATGAACTCGGCCAAGGTGAACTGCCAGCCCATCACGAATGCCAAAATTAGCCCGAGCTCAAGTACCAGGTTCGTGGATGCGATCTCGAACGCCATCGCGGCAGTGAAGTTGGCGCCTTTTCTGATCAACGCCCGCGCAAGGGCGACGGCAGCATAAGAGCACGACGAAGATGCAGCGCCGAGAGCCGCCGCAATCGAGAGGGAGCGAGGAGAGTCATCACGCATAAGAGCAACGATTCGCTCCTTGCGAACGACCGCCTGGATCACCCCTGACAGGGTGAATCCGAGCACGAGGGGCCAGAGAATCTGCCATCCCATCGAACCCGCGATGGCAAGAGCATTGCCAATTGCTTCCCAGATGATCATGCAATGCTCCTTGTCTTCGGTGGGCTGTTAACTACCCCCTGGGGGTATCCCTAGTTATGCACAATTTGACTGGCCAGTCAACGTGACGGGACCGGGACTAAGTCGCCACAACCCTGCCTCGCGGATAGCGGCGGCGGCATCAGCTACTTGGGGTCTTACCCAAGCGCGACCGATCGCATGGCAAACAATCCGTTCGCGGACGCCGGCGGAAAGTCACACGACGCCTGCTGCCGCAACGATGTAGCCGCTGCGGACGTCGTGAGTTCGACGTTCGATAGGTCGGCTTCGAACACACGCCAGGGCCGGGCATGGATATCGGAGCCGCCGAGCGCGGCCAGCGGCCGCAGCACGGATGCCTTTCCCGTCGGTGGCCGCATGTCGACGATCCCGGCACGACCACCCGGCCGCACCAGAGCGATTCCGTCATTCCACGCTGGGTGCCATTCAGGAAAGACGCTGAGCGCATAGCTGGCGAACAGCGCATCCAACTGCGATTCGCGCCCGTCGGCGGTGAGTATCTGCTCGATACGATCACGCGGAAGCAGTGCGGCGTCCGCTTCAAGGAGCCGTAACGTGTCATATCCCGCTTGAGCGATCCGACGCCGCGATGCGGCGAGCATCTCATGGTGACGTTGGTGCAGCGGGGAGCCGCTTGCTCCCCCGCGAGGGCGCGGAGGCTGAAGATGTCATCGCGGCCGCCCTCACACACGACGGAGTCGACATCCGGCGAAGGTGCACTGTCCGCAGCGTATCCAGCGAGTTCGGGTTGGCCGGGAGCGCGATCCTCGAAGACGGCACCACCGTGGAGTTCGAGCGGATGCTTGTGGCTGTGGGCAAGACACCGAACACATCGGAGTTGGGGTTGGATCTGGCCTGCGTGGACACGGACGCATCGGGATATGTGGTGGTGACCGACACTTTGCGGACCAGTGCCGAGCGTATTTGGGCGGCGGGAGACGTTACCGGGCTGGGGCACTTCACCCACACCGCCGGAGTCAACGCCAGCATCGCGGCCGCCAATGCGATCCTCGGCCTCCGCCGTACCGCGGATCGGAGAGTCGTACCGAGAGTCACCTTCACCCAACCCGAAGTAGCTGCGGTGGGAATTCACGATGACGACACCTCCACAGCGCGTCATCGTGTGGTCACCGTGCAGCACCGTGATCTGGATCGAGCAATCACCGAATCGGAGTCGCAGGGCTTCACGCGCGTCGTGTTCGACCGCACAGGGGTCGTGATCGGGGCGACTATCGTCGGCCCGCGAGCGGGCGAATCGCTGGCGGAGGTGACATTGGCCGTGAAGCAGAAGATGACGGCGAGCCAACTTTCCGGTACCACGCATCCCCCTATCCGACCTACAACGATGCGGTGTGGGATGCCTGCGTGCAGGTCACCCGTGAACAACTCCGCAGCGGAGTGCTCGGCATCGCTATCCGGGCGCTGGCCAGAATTCGGCGCGCCCGCATGCGGTGAGCCGCATGTGACCGACGGGGTAATCAACACAACATCGCCAGATCACGCGCGGGTGAAAGCGTGACGCAGCGCTCTACTCCCCGCCTCGACTCAGTACGCGCGGGCTCGCGAAGAGCCGGCGAACGGCGTCTGGATCGTTCTCATCGTTGATGAACGTTCTCCAGATCATGAACCAGGCCCAATGCGGCTGCGCCTCGAGAATCTCGGCGGTTGGCACGATCCCGACCTCGCCGAGCGCTATCGGACGGTTGTTCGCGAGCGCACGCAGGTCGTCATGGTGTGACTGCCGGTAATCATTCGCGTAGACATCCGCGGCAAGAATGTCGACGACGTCGTAGCCGGGGAAAAAGCCGGCGTATCCGGAGGCATCGCCCCGTGGCGCATTCGCGTTCCATACCCAGATCAGGTTATTCAGGTTGTGCACCGTGACGAACCTGTCGTACAGCTGGCGGTAGAGGGCCGTGTAGCCGTCGTTTCCCTCGCGACCACCCCACCAGAACCAGTTTCCGTTCATCTCGTGATACGGACGCCAGAGCACGGGAATCGATGCGTCACGCAACTGCCCGAGGAACATGGCGATGAGGTCGACCTGGTCAAGCCATCGTGTGTGGGTTGCGCTTCCCGGCGTCAGCAACTCTTGCCAATCCGCTTCGGCAAGCTGGCCGGCGCAGATACTGTCGAGAAAGGTCACAGGCTCTTCCTCGGTTGGGCGTACGGCATGCCACATCAGCGTGATGATCGAGCCGGCTTTGTGCTGCTTCTTCGCCTCATCGACGATCGCCTGACGGTAATTGACGCCGTCCATATCGCCGTCCTTCGCGAAACCGAAGTCCTGGCCCCAGACCGACGGATAACTTCCCGTGATGCGATGGGCCTCCTCGCTGAAGAATGACATGTCCCGTGGTGTGTTGTGCTGACCGGAGAGCACCCGGAGGCCGGAGACCTGATAGATCGTATCGAGCAGTTCCCGTGCCTCGAGGGTCGCATTCAGATTTACTGGTGAAGGCATGATCTTCCTTTCTCGCTACCCTCGGGGTGCGAGTAACTGTTGCAAAACGAGCGCGGAGGCTCCGAGCGCTGCTGCGTCCCGTGGGTTGGTCGAAAAACGCACCTCGACGCCATGCGAATCCCTGGCGAAGAAGCGTTCGGCAAGGACGCTCCTGATTGCCTCGATGTAGATCGCGCCCGCAATCGCGAAGCCTGGCCCCCCGAGCACAATCAGGTCGAGGTCGATGATATTGACGAGCGTTAGCACGCCCTCCGCCATGTATTCAGCAGATTCGCGAATGAGGGCCAGTGATTGTTCATTCCGGCTGACGGCCTGGCGAGCGATACCGTCGAATGCGCGTGAAACCTCATTGGGCTGCATTGGTGGGATGTCTTCGTCAACCCCGCGCGCCCTAGTGACGACGGCGAGCGGCGCCGCCAGGACTTCGAGGCAACCACGGTTGCCGCACGAGCATCTCGCGCCACGGACGTCGAGTGAAACGTGGCCGACCTCCCCTGCGTTGGAGGCCGATCCACGAAAGGCAGAGCCGTCGATCACAATGCCGGCGCCGATGCCCGTACCCATATAGAGGCACGCGAACGAAGAAGGCACGTCGGCACGACCGCCCCAGAATTCGCCGATCGCCGCAGCAGTAGCATCCTTGTCGAGCACAACCGGGAGTCCGGTGCGCTTTGCCAGTTCTTCCCTGAGGGGAAAGGCATTCCAGTGCCTTTGGGCCGGAGAGCCGATGATGACGCCCGCCGAATAATTGATCGGACCGGCAGCGACGATCCCGACACCCACGATGAATGCGCGGTCGACCCCGAGCGCACCGACGAGCTCGTCGATCTCGT
Organism: Glaciihabitans sp. UYNi722; assembly: GCF_040549465.1. Classification (NCBI taxonomy): domain Bacteria; kingdom Bacillati; phylum Actinomycetota; class Actinomycetes; order Micrococcales; family Microbacteriaceae; genus Glaciihabitans; species Glaciihabitans sp. UYNi722. Next base: position 130,141 of record NZ_JBEPTL010000002.1, read on the forward strand.
CGCCGATACGCTCAATCACCTCCCCGGGCGCTGCGCTCCCGGCACCGGCCCGACGCTGGCGTCCGATCATGCCGCCCGCCATGTTCGTGATGACGTAGACGATCGACTCGAGCCCGAGGTGCACACCGATCGCGTAACGGGCGTTGGGAACGATTTCGAGCTGGGTGCGGCGTTTGCCGCCGGTCGACTCCACCCGACCGACCTCGTGCACCAGTCCTTCGTTCAAAAGTGATCGAACGATGGTGGAAACCGATGCCTGGGTCAGTCCCGCGATCTCGGCGATCTCGACCCTGCTGATCGGGCCGCCAGAGCGGATGATGTCGAGTAGCTTGCCATGGCTCAGGGGTCCGAGGGTAGACTCAGCAACTTTCATGTCAGCCCCTTTTTCTGATCGGCGCATCCCGCCGTCGCGGCCACGCGCGCGCCGTCTGCTCAAAGAACTCAAGCTGCAGAATCATATCCCTTGGCGAAATACATCGAGCGCGGAGCGAGCGCGGCGTATTCAGCGGAGCGACGCGTGACTTGGGCGGGTTCGCCTTGCCGGCCTCCCGCTCAACGCACAAGGCGCCGCCCACTCTGATGAGTGGAAGCGCTTTGCTGGGCATCGAATTTCTCCTTTGAGCCTTCGCGGCACAGACTTAGTTAAGCGACTGAAATCAAGTCTTTCGTCTTCGCGGCAAATGTGCAACGTCCGCTCTGAGACAACACCGACCCACAACGAATGTGAGAAGCCGAGCATGACCACCTCGAAAACGCTATGGACGTTCGCCCCCGAAAGTGCTGCGGGATCCTGGCAGAACATCGACCTTCTACCCACGATCACTATTGGTGCGGGGGGCGAAACAGAATCTTGGCCTGCCGTGCAGCCGGGGGTGCTTGACGAGACCGGCAACTATGTCGCTCACAGGATTGTGGTCTTGTTCGACGTGCCCGAGACTGCCCGGGCAGTGCTCGATCTGCAGTTTTCATCGGAACGCGGACCATGCCCGGATCTGGAAATCGTCGTTGACGGTATACACCGGGGAGTCTTTCATCCGGTCGTCATTCGCGACGACAGAACCGCAACCGGTGAACCCGGGCCGACAGCCGGACCGGTGCATCTCCGGGTACCGCTGCCCGCAGCCTGGCTGCCTGCTGGAGCGCATTCGATCAGCGTGACGACGGTACTCGACGAGGCTGCTGCACTCGGCGACCGCGATGGAGTGAACCACGACGTACGGTACAGGTCGAGCGAGCACCTGCCGGCTGCCCGGGCGCACTATGGAAACTGGTTCGGCTGCTACATCCGCTGGTCGAGTGCGAGCCTGGTCCTGACCGACGAACTCGAGCCCGGGTTGCCAGCAGCACCAAGCGTTGTTCTCAGCGCGACACCCTTATTCATCGATACCGACCGTGGGGAAGCCGAACTTGTCGACTGCGACCTGAGTTGGGAAGCGGGAACCCCCCTTCCCGGATCGATCGAACTGGACTGGGGAACGGAAGTCGTGCAGGTTCCGGCGATCCCGCCGGGTCGCGACTTTGGAATGTTCCGCTGGCGCTTTCCCGCCCCGCCCTTCAGCGAGCGCACAACTGTCCGCTTCCGTGTTGGTGAGCGCGAGGGTTCCCAGGAGATCGTTCCCGCCCGCAAATGGCAGCTTCACCTCGTGCCGCACGTTCACCTCGACCTCGGCTTCACAGATGCGCAGGGCAAGGTGCTCGAGTTGCACTGCCGGAACATCGATCGAGCGCTCACGAAGATGGAGGAAGACCCGCGATTTCGTTTCGCCGTAGACGGCAGCGCGATCATGCAGGAGTACGAGCGCACCAGATCCCGCGGACAGGTGGAGAGGATGCGGCGCGCGATAACTCGCGGCGCGCTCGGAGTGAACGCGTTCCACAGCAACCTGCTGACGGGCGTGGTGAGCCTCGAGGAGCTCTACCGTTCGATGGACTACTCGCTCACCCTCCCGGTCTCGGAGGTGACATCGATTCGCTATGCGAACCTGACCGATGTGCCGACATATTCGCGTGCGATTCCTTCCGTGCTGTCTCACCTTGGTATCGACGGCTTCGTTGGCATGGCGAATCACGGGCGCGCGGCGACGGATACCAGCGATGAGCTTCATCTGATGTCTCCCGTGCGATGGCAAGGCCCGGATGGCAGCGAGGTTCTCGCCCACTTCGCTGATCACTACTCCCAGTTGCGATTCATCGCGGCGGACCCGCAGTCTCTGGTCGGCGCCACGAACGGTCTTGGCCGATATCTGGCACGATACGAACGGTCGGACTACCTGCCGAACGACCTGGCCGTGATCGGAACCCATGCGGACAACGAGGATCTCGCCGATGGCGACACCGGCTTCGTCGATCGCTGGAATGAGGCGTTTGCGTGGCCCCGCTTTCGCGTGTCGACCTTCGACGAGTACCTATCCTCTGTGGCGCCCCTGAGAGATCGACTACCGGTATGGAAAAGCGAGTCGGGAAGCTACTGGGAAGACGGCGTCGGCTCAGCCGCATCCGACTTCGCCAGCTACCGTAGAACGCAGGCCCTGTTGCCCGCTGCCGAGACCTTCGGGGCGTTGGTGGCGGCCTCATACTCCGCAGTCACGACTAACCGCGTCGAATTTGATCGCGCCTGGAACGACCTTGCTGTCGCAGCAGAGCACACTCTCACCTGGTCACGATCCACCTCTCACCCGCATGCATTCCCCGTCCAGGATCAACTCGGTTGGAAGCGGCGGTACATCGAAGACGCCCACCGGGTTGCAATTGACGAGATGCGCAGGCATGCCGCGCAATTGGCAGAACTTGTCGACGTAGCCGGCCCTGGCTTCCTCGCCTGGAACCCACATTCATGGACGACAGATCTCGAGGCGGAGATTGACCTCGCCGACGGCATCGACCTCCTCGACGCCGACGGCATCATGCCCTTCGAACTGATCAGCAGTTGCGGCGGAATGCGGCGGCTGAGGGTGCGCCTACCTGCGATGCCGCCTCATTCATGGCGTTTTCTGCCGATGACGGCCGGCCTGCTCACTCTTCCCGGCGGCGACGCGTCGCCGGCGGCGTCAACGGCACTAGCGGTGGCAGCCAACGATCTCGTGCACCAAACGGATGCCGGAGTGATCACGAGCCCCGGATGGGTGCTCGAACTGGACGACAAGACGCGGCTTCCTCGAAGCCTGCGGCATCGCCCTACGGGACGAGAGCTTCTCGATCCGTCATCCTCGGTTCGACTCGGGCAGATCATCCGCACCGGTGAGAAACCGTTCTCGGAGACGGATGCGGAATGGCTTGCGCGGCCGCCAGCCGTCCACGGGCATCAACGCGGTCGCACGCTGTCAATCGAAAACTTTCGGTACATCGCCGACCCGCCTCGCAGCGATCTCATTTCGGAGTCGCCCATACTCGAATTCGACGGCTATCGCGAGACGTTCGATGGAATTCGGGTCCGCTGGAGCGGCAGCGGTGCGGGCATCGACGGGGTCGTCGTCGAGCTATTGCTGCGCAACGATTCTGCGATGTGTGATCTGGATGTTCGTTTCGTCAAGCAGCCATGCCTCGACATGGAGGCGATCTATGTAGCGTTTCCGTTCGCGGGGTCTAACCCGGTCGTGCGCTACGATCGCCAGCTCGGCTGGGTGAACCCGAGCTCTGACCACGGACCCGGGGCTTCCAACGAATGGGGTGCGCTCACCAATACGGTGTCAATTGACACAGATGAGGGAGAAATTCTCTGGACCGCTCTCGATGCGCCACTCTTCGCGGTCGGTGACGTCGTGCGAGGCGCGTGGCCCACCTCCTTCCCGGCGAACAGCGGCGCGATTTTCTCCTATGCCATGAACAACTACTGGCCATGTAACACTCCGCCCGTGCAGTCCGGTGAGGCTGGCTTTTCCTACCGCGTCGGCATAACTGAGGGCTTCGATGCGGCGCAATCGAGTCGTTTCGGACGTATCGCTCGTGTCGACGCCCAGCTGAGCGAAATCCTGCCGCTTGACCGCTATCGGCCGGATACCCCGGTCGTCTATCGCGCCGGCGTACTCGCCGCACTCGGCGGGGATTCGGCACTGGATGTGAAGGTGGTCGAAACGAAGGAGAAAGAGGCGGTGTTGTGCGTCACCAACCTGGGCGAAGAACCGCTTTCGACGCTGCTGACGTTGCCCGGCGATTACCGTATCGCAGAAGGCTCGAGTCATGCGGGTGGCACGGTGCGCGTCGAGCTGGCTGGCTTTGGTGTACAACGTGTCGCGCTGGCGTGCGGGTGAACTGAGAGTCAGCTGCGCCTTGGAACAGCAAGAGGCGTCGCACTTGACAGCACCCGCCGGAGGGGTCGATACTCGAAATCGCTGACTTAGTTAATTCATTGAAGTCACAACTGGCACGGTGAACCACATCCGCAATGACGCACCTGGGAAGGGTCAATGATGATCTTCAAGAAACGAGCGCTTGGCGCAGCACTAGCGGGAGTGGCCATCGCGGCTCTCGCGCTGACGGGCTGCACACCCTCTGGCTCGAACTCGGGCTCTGGTGGGCCCACGCTCGCCGTCTACAACGGAGCGAGTGGATCGTTCGTCAAGAACTTCAATCCGCTCTCGCCTACCGTGCTTTCCGAGGTGCAGGGCATGATCTACGAGCCGCTGTTCTTCTACAACAACAATGCTCCACTGGGAACCAAGCCCGTTCCTGTGCTCGGTTCGACATTCACCGCCAACGCCGCGGGAACCGAAGTGACAGTCACGACGAAGAAGGGCGTGAAATGGAGTGACGGCAAGCCGTTCACAGCGAATGACGTCGCCTTCACGATGAACCTCATCCGCAGTAACCCTGCTCTGAACGTGAGCGGCAACACCCCGTCCGCCAAGGCTACGGATGACACCCATGTGACGTTCACTTTCGACCGAGCCTCTTTCACCGACATCCCGAACATCCTCGGAACGACCTACATCGTTCCCGAGCACATCTGGAAGTCCATTCAAGACCCGGTCAAGGATCCCAACGCCAATCCCGTGGGAACCGGGCCGCTGAAGCTTTCCAGCTTCACCTCGCAGTCCTACCTTCTGAACAAGAGCAAGACATTCCGCGACGCGGACAAGATCGAGGTCGGCGGTGTACGTATGTACTCACTCGCCGGCAACGAGGCGGCCACCAGCAAACTTATTGCCGGTCAACTCGACTGGGCAGGCATCTTCATTCCCGACGTCAAAAAAGTCTTGGGTAACAAGGCCAACCTGGACTACACGACCTATGGCAGCCAGCAGGTGGTGCTGAACACCTGCTCCAATGCGGCGCTCGGATGCACCGGTCCGCAGACGGACCCTGTCGTTCGCCAGGCGATGTCAGCCGCGATCGATCGCACGCAGGTCAACAAGCTCGCCTACTACGACAACGCTGTTCCGATCTCGGCCACCTTCGCGCTGCCGGGGCGGGATGACAAGTTCATCGCCGACAGCGTCAAGGGCACTGAGCCGATGACACCCAACGTCAAGAAGGCCGAGAGTCTTCTCGAGAGCGCCGGTTGGACGAAAGGGTCAGACGGCATCTATGCCAAGGGCGGCCAGAGGCTCTCGATGAAGGTGCTCGTCACAAGCGGTTACACCGACTACATCGCGGCCCTGCAGACGATCAAGCAGCAGTTCAAAGCCGCAGGCATCGAGATCGACGTGCAGCAGGTAGCCAATCAGGAGAACAACAGCGCCGCCGGCTTCGGCAAGTTCCAGCTTCAAATCAACGGCCTCTTCCAAGGCCCGACTGCCGACCCGTACTACCTGTACGACAGCGCGTTCGGCTCGGAAAACACCACCCAGGTGGGCACCTCCGGAAACCCGTACAAGAATGTCGCGCGTTTCTCGAACAAGACCGTTGATGATGCCCTCAAAACCGCATCGGGCACACAGGACCTTTCCGAGAAGGCGAAGGCGTACGCGACCATCCAGCAGATCATTGTGAAAGATTTGCCGTACATCCCGATCATCAATAACAGGAGCTTCGTCGAGTACAGCACCAAACAGGTGACCGGATTCCCGACGGACAAGGACCTGTACGCTCAGCCCGCTCCGGGCACGTCTCCGGACAACGCGCAGGTTTTGATGCACCTCAAGAAGAAGTAATCGATTCGACGACGCGAAAGCAGCCGACGGTTTCGACATGCAGTTTCTGAGAAAGATCGGTTTCTATGTCGTCGCCCTGTGGGCGGCGGTGACCCTCAACTTTGTGATCCCACGATTGTTGCCCGGTAGTCCGGTCGACACGTTGATCGGAAAGCTCTCCCAGCAGGGTCCCGTCGCCCCGGGAATGCGCAAGGCGCTCGAGGCACTGTTCGGCACCAACACGAACGAGCCGCTTTGGCAGCAGTACCTCGACTACTTGAACGGATTGGTGCATGGAAACTTCGGAATCTCAGTCACCTACTTTCCCACTCCTGTCGTTGACGTCATCGGTCAGGCGATTCCCTGGACGCTTGGTCTCGTCGGGCTGTCGACCATTTTCGCGGCCGTTCTGGGAATCGCGCTGGGGACCTTCGCCGGTTGGAAGCGTGGCACCTGGGTCGACTCGCTGATCCCAGCGACGACGCTGCTGCAGTCGGTACCGTATTTCTGGCTCGCGCTCATTCTGCTGTACTTTCTCGCTTCGATGGCTGGCTGGTTCCCGCTGAATGGCGGGTACGACGTCAATACGGTGAGCCCTGGCTTCACGCCCGACTTCATTGGAAGCGTCCTCTATTACGGAGCATTACCCGCCCTGACGATTGTGATCAGTTCAATCGGTGGCTGGCTGCTTGGCATGCGAAACATGATGGTCTCCACACTGTCGGACGATTATGTGACGACGGCGGAGGCGAAGGGATTGAGCCCAATGCGGGTCATGATCACCTATGCCGCCCGAAACGCGGTGCTGCCGTCTGTGACGGGCTTCGCCATTTCACTGGGTTTCGTCGTCGCCGGTTCTATCGTCACAGAGAAGGTCTTCTCTTACCCGGGCATCGGCAACGCCATGCTCGACGCCGTATCCAACAACGACTATGCGCTGATGCAAGGCCTCTTTCTGGTGATCACCGTAGCTGTGCTCGCCGCCAATCTCATCGTCGACATCTTCTACGGCTTCATCGACCCGCGAACGAGAGCCAGAGGATAAGAAGAATCACTATGTCTGAACTCCTACTTGAAAGCTCGACAATCTCCGTTCACGATTCCACGGACGGCCCCCGAAAAAGCATTCGTCGGTACCTCTCGCCAAAGCTCGTGGTCGGCGCCACGATCGTCATCGTTACCGTGCTGTTCGGCGTGATCGTGCCATTCTTTGCGCAGGATCCGACAGCGGTGTCGAACATCGGTCTTGCTCCGCCCAGCGCCGAGCACCTGTTCGGCACGACCCAGACGGGGCAGGATGTTTTCGCACAACTCGCATACGGTACGCGCGGATCGCTGCTGATCGGCATCCTCGTCGGCGCGCTGGTGCTGGTGCTCTCCGCGTTCTTCGGAATCGTCGGCTCATTCGTCGGCGGCTTTCTCGACGAAGCGTTCTCGCTGATCAGCAATGTGATGCTCATCATTCCCGGGCTGCCGCTGATGATCGTCATCGGCACCTACGCTCCGCAGAAGAGCGTGTTCCTCGTCGCCTTCGTTCTCGCATTCACCGGATGGGCGGCAGGGGCGAGGGTATTGCGTGGGCAGACGCTGTCACTGCGAAACAGGGATTACGTACTGGCGGCCCGTGTTTCCGGCGAGAAGACCTGGCGGATCATCTGCGTCGAGATTCTTCCCAACCTTTTGCCGGTGATGTCGTCGGGTTTCGTCTTCTCAATCATCTTCGCAATCCTCGGCGAGGCTGGCCTGTCTTTCATCGGAATCGGATCGACCGGCTCGCTCACCTGGGGAACCATGCTCGCCAACGCCCAGAACGGTCAGGCGCTGCTCTTGGGCGGCTGGTGGTGGTTCGCCCCTCCGGGCCTTTTCATCGCCGTCTTCGGTTGCGGGCTGGCACTGATCAACTTCAGCATCGACGAGGTGATCGACCCGCGTCTTCGAGCGCCGCGAGTGAAGAAGCTGCAAAGGAAGACGTCATGAGCGACAACAACGCCGTATTGACTGTGAAGAATATCCGAGTCGACTATGTAGGCCAGGAAACGGTGCATGCCGTGGATGACGTCAGCCTGCTCATCCGTCGAGGGGAGGTTCTCGGCCTCGCGGGAGAGAGCGGATGCGGCAAGTCGACCCTCGCCTACGGAATCAACCAGCTTCTCAAGGCACCAGCCGCAATTATCGGCGGCGAGGTGGTCTTCCACGACAAGTCGGGCAGCGACATTGACGTTCTCGGTCTCGCTGGTAAGCAGTTGCAGCGCTACCGGTGGGACAAGGTCTCGATGGTCTTCCAGGGTTCGATGAACTCGCTGAACCCCGTGATCACCGTCGGAGCGCAGATCAACGATGTCTTCCGCACCCATCGGCCTCAGATGTCCAAAGCCGAGCGCCTTACCCGATCCGCCGAGCTGCTGGAGCTGGTCAGCGTCGACCCGAACCGGCTGCACAGCTTCGCTCACGAGCTCTCCGGTGGTATGCGGCAGCGTGTGATGATAGCGATGGCGCTGGCTCTTGACCCGCAGCTGATGATCATGGACGAGCCGACGACTGCGCTGGACGTAGTGGTGCAACGCGACATTCTCGCCGAGATCATGCGGCTGCGATCCGAGCTCGGCTTTGCCGTCATTTTCATCACTCACGATCTGCCACTACTGCTCGAGATCAGTGATCGAATCGCCATCATGCGTGCCGGAAAGATCCTCGAGACCGCGTCGGCGGAGGACATCTTCTTCGCGGCGAAGGATCCCTACACCCGCAAGCTCCTCAACTCATTTCCCAGTCTCACGGGCGAGCGCGGCGACTTCATCCGCAACGGCATCGCGCTGGAAGAGGAGGCGGTCTGAGATGACAACCCTCGAAGTCACAGATCTGTCAAAAAACTACCGACTCCGAGCTGGCACGAAGTCGACCCTGCTTCGAGCGGTGAAAGACGTCAATTTCACTCTCGAGCCGGGTCGTACCATCGCTTTGGTCGGGCAGAGCGGTAGCGGCAAATCCACCGTCGCGCGAATGATCGCCCAGTTGGAAGCGCCAACCTCCGGCGACATCCTGCTGAACGGAAAGTCGTTCGCCCGTCACGGACGCGGCCTCCGTGAGTACCGCGACGAGGTGCAGATGGTGTTCCAGGACCCTTTTGCGTCGCTGAACCCCTTCCACACCATCGAGCACCACCTGGCCCGTCCGCTTCTATTGCACGGTAAGGCAAGCGGCAAACTCGAAGTTAGACAGAAGGTGCGTGAGCTTTTGGAGCGGGTCAACCTCGAGCCAGCTGACGACTTCATCGACCGTCGGCCGCACGAGCTCTCCGGCGGGCAACGCCAGCGCGTCGCCATCGCCCGAGCTCTCGCACCCGGTCCGAATGTGCTGATCGCCGACGAGCCGGTGTCGATGCTCGATGTTTCCGTTCGGCTCGGGGTGCTCAATCTGCTCGCCCGACTTCAGCGGGAAGAGAACCTGGCTGTGCTCTACATCACCCACGACTTGGCAACCGCGCGTCATTTCTCGGACGAAATTCTCGTCATGTACCAGGGCGAGGTCGTCGAACGCGGCCCCGCTGACGACGTGATCCTCAATCCGCAGGCCGACTTCACCAAACAACTCGCCGCGGCAGCACCGGAACCCTCCAGAAACAAACGGTTCACCTCGGTGGCCGCCCGATACGCGCAGAACACGCCAGAAACACCGATCCACAAGGAGAGCACATGAGCCGCCAACCGATCAACTCGGGCTGGAACCTTCGAGCGACAGCGGGCCCTGTACCGTCCGATTTTCCCGAGTCTGTCGCCGCGACGGTGCCCGGAACCGTGCACACCGACCTGCTTGCCGCCGGCTACATCCCCGATCCATACCTCGACACCAATGAGTACGCGCTCGCCTGGATCGGCGAGTCCGACTTCGAGTACGCCACCACGTTCGACGCCGGTGACGAAGGCTACGAACGGGTCGACCTGGTCGCGGAGGGACTCGACACTGTGGCCACTCTCGAGTTGAACGGAGCGCGAGTCGGCAGCACCAGCAATCAGCATCGCAGCTACCGCTTCGATGTGCGCGATCTACTGAAGAACTCGGAAAACGAACTGAGGATCGGGTTCGCCTCCGCGCTCGCATTCGCCCGGGCGGCCGAGGACCGAATCGGCGCCCGCCCCTATGTGGGCAACAAGCTGCCATACAACGCGATGCGCAAGATGGCGTGCAACTTCGGCTGGGACTGGGGACCGGTGCTCGTCACCGCGGGAATCTGGAAGCCGATCTACCTACACAGGTGGTCCACCGCTCGCCTGGCGAGCGTCGTTCCCCAGGTTACGGTCGCACCGGATGGAACCGGTCACGTGTCACTCTCGATCGACCTCGAGCGTACGTCCGAGAGTGAGGTCGCGGTCAGCGCCCGCGTCGCCAACGGCAGTGGCGTCGATGTCGCGGCCACTGTGACCAGCGCTGAAACTCACGTTCAGATCGACCTCGACGTACCGGATGCCGACCTGTGGTGGCCGCTCGGGTACGGGGAGCAGGCTCTCTACCAGCTCACCGTGACGGTGGAAGACGGCGACACGCTGCTCGACGACTGGCAGCGGGAGATCGGATTTCGCACAGTGGAACTGCGCATGGATCCGGACGAGTTCGGAACGAGCTTCCAATTCTTCGTGAACGGTCAGTACGTCTGGATCAAGGGCGCCAACTGGATACCCGACGACTGCTTCCTGCCACGCATCACCGATGCCGACTACGCGGCTGGCGTGCGAGACGCGGTGGATGCCGGGATGAACCTGCTTCGCATCTGGGGCGGCGGAATCTACGAATCCGACGCTTTGTACTCGGAATGCAACCGGGCCGGAATTATGGTCTGGCAAGACTTTCTGTTCGCCTGTGCCGCATACTCCGAGGAGGCCGAGTTGTGGGACGAGGTCGAGGCCGAAGTGCGTGAGAACGTCGCAAGACTCGCTCCGCATCCGTCTCTCGTGTTCTGGAACGGGAGCAACGAAAACATCGAGGGCTACTACCACTGGGGCTGGAAGGAAGCGCTCGGCGAGGGCGTGAGCTGGGGTCGCGGCTACTACGACGACCTCATCCCCGGAATTCTCGCCGAACTCGACCCCACCCGTTCATACACGCCGTCGAGCCCGTTTTCGCCGAACAACTATGAAACACCGCGCGACCCCCACAATGGCAGCGTTCACAGTTGGGAAGTGTGGAACCGCCAGGACTACACCACGTATCGGGATGATATTCCCCGCTTTGTCGCCGAGTTCGGCTTCCAGGGACCGCCAAACATGCCGACCCTCACGGACGCCATCCATGACCAACCGCTCGCGTCTGACTCGGTCGGGGTTCTCTCCCATCAGAAGGCGGACGACGGAAACGAGAAGCTTCGCGTCGGGTATGAGAAACACCTGCCAGCTCCCCACGACTTCGACGACTGGCACTTCGCAACTCAGCTGAATCAGGCGCGGGCGATCAGCTACGGAATCGAGCATTTCCGCTCCCATTCGCCGAGGACGGCCGGCACGGTCATCTGGCAGCTGAACGACTGCTGGCCGGTCACCAGCTGGGCCGCCGTCGACGGCGCGCGGCGTCGGAAGCCACTGTGGTACGCGCTTCGCGCCCTGAACGCACCGCGTCTATTGACGATTCAGCCGCGCCCCGACGGCCTCGCACTGATCGCGAGCAATGACACGGCATCGGTCTGGCACGGGGAGTTCTCGGTGATGCGAGTCTCACTCAGCGGCGACGAGCTCGCTCGCGACAGCATCACCATCGACGTTGCTCCGCGGAGCAACGCGACAGTAACGCTCGACCCGTCGATAGTGCGACCGGATGATGCGAAGAGTGAACTCATCGTCGTGCGCTCCGCTGAAGCCCGCTCGGCGTACTGGTACTTCGTCGAAGACACCGAGCTCGCTCTCGACGCGCTCGACCTGGAGAGCACTGTCACCGTGGCGGCCGGTGGATACACCGTCGACATCCGCGCCAACGCCTTCGCCAAGGATCTCGTGCTCAACGCCGACCGGCTCGACCCGGACGCCGTCGTGGACGACGCTTTGATCACCCTGCTGCCCGGCGAAACCCACCGTTTCACCGTTGCGTCCACGGCATTACTCGAGACGGAGCAACTCGTCGCCCACCCGGTATTGCAGAGCGTCAACAATCTGACGGTGCCCCACGCTGTCTCGAAGGGATCGAAAGCATGACCACTGTGGATATCACCGAGTACGGTGCCGTCGCCGACGGAACCACGAACAATGCCGCCGCCATCCAGGCGACGATCGACCAGGTCTCGAGCCTCGGCGGTGGGCGGGTCGTCGTGCCGAGCGGCGGAACATTCAAGACCGGCTCGATCATGCTGAAGAGCAACGTCGACCTGCATCTCGAGCGTGGTGCCGTGCTCGACGGCAGCGAGCGAGTCGAGGACTACACCGAGCGGTTCAAGGTGTCGGCTCTCTCCAGCGGTGAATTGACCGACAACAGCGACGACACGTACATCCTCGTCGGGGCGAAGGATGCGAAGAACATCGCCATCACCGGCGCGGGGACGATTCGGGGCGGCGGACGCCACTTCATCGATTCGGATACCGGGTATATCTACCGCAGCCCCAACGCGCGTCCGTTCACCGTCTTCTTCATCCACTGTGAAGACGTGACGCTTCGGGACACCAGGTTCACCGATGCCGGCCTCTGGTGCATTCGGCTGACCGGCGTGGATCGCGCCCTGATCACCGGCATCCGCGTCGACACCGATCTCAAGTTTCCCAATGCCGACGGCATCGACCTTGACCGCTGCCGGCAGGTGCGGATCAGCGACTGCGAGATCTCCAGCGGAGACGATGCCATCTCACTGAAAACATGCGAAGAGTTTCCCGAGTACGGCCCGACAGAAGACATCGTGATCACGAACTGCACCCTGCGGTCCACCTCGAGCGCGATCGTCATCGGGGTGGATGCGGTTGCCGACATCCGAAACGTGATCGTATCCAACTGTGTCATCCGCTCCTCGCACCGCGGACTCGCGGTCAACCTGGGCCAAGAAGGCAATTTCGACAACATTCTCTTCAGCGATTGCATCGTCGAGACCCGGCACTTCGCGGACGACTGGTGGGGTCACGGTGAGCCCATCTACGTGAGCGCCTTCCCCTGGCATGACAAGGTCGGGCGCATCACCAATGTGCGGTTCCGCAATATCCTGGCTCGCTCGGAGAACGGCGTGTTCATCGCCGGCTACAGCGCCGGACTGGTGGAGGGCGTCGTTCTCGAGAACGTGCGGGTGGAACTCGATCGGTGGTCGTCGTGGCCGGGCGGCGAGTACGACCGCCGTCCATTCGAGTCAGGAGAACAGATTTACCAGCACCCGACAAGCGGATTCCACATCGACACCGCTGCGGATGTCACTCTGCGCAATTGCGAGGTCGTGTGGGGCTCGCGCCCGGATAATTTCTCGCATGCGGTGGAGGCAATCGATGTCGACGGACTGGTGATCGACGGCTTGCGGGGCGAGGCAGCGCATCCCGACAGGGATCCTGCGGTATTCGAGCACTCGCGGGCGCAGGAAAACGTCTTGTGACCTCGGAACGCAGGATCGACGGGATCCCCCGACCGGAACATCCTCGTCCGCAATTCGTGCGGGAGGAGTGGCTGAACCTCAATGGCCCGTGGCAGTTCGAGATCGACCACGGCGACAGCGGCCTCGAACGCGGCCTCGTGCAGAGCGAATTATCCGGCGAGATTCTCGTTCCGTTCGCACCCGAGTCGGAGGCGAGCGGAATCGCCCATATCGACTTCATGGCTGCCGTCTGGTATCGGCGCACGGTTCAGATACCGGCAACATGGGCGGAGATGCGTGTGCTTCTGCACTTCGGCGCCGTCGACCACGACGCGACAGTGTGGATGAACGGGCAGGAGGTTGTTCGGCATCGTGGCGGATTCACGCCGTTCAGCGCCGAACTCGACGGCGTCTCGGCCGGTGAGATCATCACGATCGTGGTGCGGGCGCGTGACAGTCGCGATGGGGTTCAGGCTCGTGGCAAGCAGGTGACGAAGTACGCCAATTATGGTTGTGAGTACACCCGAACGACGGGAATCTGGCAGACCGTGTGGCTCGAGGCCGTGCCGCCCGTACACCTTCGCCGCCCGAAGATCACACCGCTGCTGGCGGATTCGAGCTTCGACGTCGCTGTACCACTCAGCCGCAATCTTCCGGGAGCCACCCTGCGAGTCAGGGTGAGCGATGAGAACGGGGAAGCTTCGACACGGAGCATTCGCGCGGACCTCGATCTCACCCCGAGCGTGCGCTTGGCCCTTCCAGCCGACCGAGTGCGTGTCTGGTCGCCAGGCGACCCCCATCTCTACGACGTCGTGATCGAGCTGACCGATCGGGATGGCGTCGTGCTCGATCGCGTGATCAGCTATGCCGGGCTGCGATCGGTCGCGATCGACGGGCAGCGCGTCCTGATCAATGGTGTGCCGGTCTTCCAGCGACTGGTGCTCGATCAGGGGTACTACCCGGAGTCGCTGATGACCGCGCCGGACGATGACGCGCTTATGCGCGACATCCAGCTATCGCTTGCCGCCGGCTTCAATGGCGCACGGCTGCACCAGAAGGTGTTCGAGGAGCGCTTCCTGTACCACGCGGATCGTCTCGGATACCTCGTCTGGGGAGAATTCGGGGACTGGGTCAACCTTCCGAACCTCGGTGAGTCGAGCCACACGGCATCGTTCATCACACAGTGGCTCGAGGTTCTCGACCGCGACTACAGCCATCCGTCGATCATCGGCTGGTGCCCACTCAACGAAACCCAGCGCGAGATCGACGATGGCATCCACACGCTCGACGACGTCACACGCGGCATGTTCCTCGCAACGAAGCAGGCCGACGGATCGCGACCGGTACTTGACACCTCCGGATACTCGCACCGGGTTTCGGAGGCGGATATCTACGATTCGCACAACTACTATCAGGACCCGACGGATTTCGCCACGCTGATGGCGCCGCTCGCCGAAGGGAGACCATTCATCAACGTCTCGTATCTTGGCGAGAAAACGATCTCCGTGGCCTATCGCGGTCAACCGTATTTCTGCTCCGAGTTCGGCGGAATCTGGTGGGACCCGGATGTGGCCCGCGCCACTGCCGACACCGACACCGCACTCTCCTGGGGGTACGGCGAACGCCCCCGCACTGAGGACGAGATGCAGGAACGGTTTGCCGGCCTGGTGGGTGTGCTCCTCGACATTGAGCAGACGTTCGGCTACTGCTATACGCAGCTGACCGACGTGTTCCAGGAGCAGAACGGTATTTACCGCTTCGATCGTTCGAGCAAGCTCGATGTAGAGCGGATCCGTGTGGCGCAGTCACGCACCGCTGCAATCGAACAGACCGAGGCGATCAGACGCCCGACGCTTAACCGCACGGTGTGAGGCAGACAGCGAGGCACTTAAGGTTAAGTATGGACACGCCAGATCACACCGAGCGCCCCATCGGACTTGTGCTTGTGCGTGCGACGCAGCGCCTCGGCGCCGAGCCCTTCTATCAGGAACTGATAGCCGGTGTCGAAAACGTCTTTGGTCCGGCGGATGTCGCGCTCCTACTGCAGGTGGTGGCATCCGCGGAGGAGGAACTCTCGACCTACCGGCGCTGGGCGGCCGCGGGACAGGTCGACGGCGTCCTGCTGGTAGATCTCTCGAGAAATGACGTGCGGGTGGATCTCATGATCGAACTCGGCATCCCGACGGTGGTTGTGGGAGCGCCCGAGACTGCGGGTCCATTCCCGGACGTCTGGACTAACGATGCCGCAGCTGTACACATCGCCGTTGCAGAGATCGTCGAACTCGGCCATCGTGTCATCGGTCGGGTCGGCGGCCCGCAGAGCCTCGCCCACAGCCAGATCCGGTCCGAAGCGTTCATCGAGGCTACCGCGTCCCTTGACGTCGTTGGCATCGAAGTCGAGGCCGGCTATTCCGAAGAGGGCGGTAGCAGCGCAACGCGCGAGATCCTCGATCGGCCGAATCCACCGACGGTGATCATCTACGACGACGATCTCATGGCGCTTGGTGGACTGATGGCCGCCGAGGATGCCGGCCTCAGCGTGCCGGGGGATCTTTCCATGGTTGCGTGGGACGACTCCGCGCTCTGTCAGCTATCCACTCCGAAGCTCGCGGCACTATCGCACGATGTCCAGGCCATCGGAGAACTCACGGCGCAGGCCATGTTGACGTTCCGTTCCGACGGCATTGCACGACGATACGAGGCCCCAATGGTAAATCTCGTCAGTCGCGAGTCGCTCCGCCACCTGAATGCTGCCTCCGCTCGGTGATCGCGAGAGCCGCCGAGTGCTTCAGCGGTCGGGATGAGCCTGCGTCATCGCTCCACACCAGTTGAATTGCCCCCGGTTTAATTCTCTAAACGTGACCACCCGGCCCGCTCGTGAGGTCGAGGACTGGAAGAATCGTTTGGTGACGTTTTCCGCGCGTGGTGAGGTGGGGGCTGTTCTTCTGCGGCGCGGCAAGGGACTTGAGTGGTTCACGCTGGCCTGGAACGTGGTCGGCGTGGCCGTGCTGACCGTGCTTGCGCTCATGGCATCGTCGGCCGCCCTGGCTGGGTTCGGGCTCGATAGCTTTATCGAGATCGGCGCGTCGATGGTGGTGTTGTGGGAACTGTCCGGGACTGGTGAAGCGCGTCAACGGCGGGCGCTGAAGCTGATCGGTGTCGCGTTCGTTCTGTTGGCGGGCTATCTGTTTGTCCAGTCCGTGGTGGCGCTTCTGACCGGTCACCACGCATCGCCTGGCGTTGGCGGGATTATCTGGACGGCAGTTACCGCGCTTGTCATGTTCACCCTCGCCGGACTAAAGGGGCGGACTGGGCGCGCGCTGAGGAACCCGACGCTCGTCGCGGAGGGGCGGGTGACCTTTATCGATGGGCTCCTCGCGGTCGGGGTGTTCCTCGGGATATCCCTGGATCTCGTCTTCGGGTGGTGGTGGGCGGACCCTGTGGCCGGGTTCGTCATCGTCTATTACGCGGTCCGGGAAGCTATCCACATCTTCCGCGGCGAGGAGTCGTAGTCATGTCGGAGTGGTGGCAGATCGCCCTAAGTGTGCTCGCCGGTTTGCTATTGGTCTGGTTGGTGCTTGTTCTGGTGCTCTGGCTCGAGCAACGCAAACATCCAGGCCGCGCTTCCCTGCTCGACCTTCTGCGACTGGCCCCGGATGTGGCGAGGCTGCTCAAACGCCTCGCCGGCGATCGGGCGGTGCCGGTGGGGGTACGAATCTGGCTGGGCGTTCTGCTGGTGTATCTGATCTCCCCGATTGATCTCATCCCTGACTTCATCCCCGTGCTGGGGTATGCCGACGACGCTTTGGTGGTCGCGATCGCGCTCCGCTTCGCGACCCGCCGAGCGGGACGCGAAGCAATCGAGAAACATTGGCCGGGCACCCCGGCTGGCCTGACCGCGGTCCTTCGACTTGCCGGATTGCCCGCATAGCGATCGAATTCCTTCCTGGCCAGCCGGAACGGCTACGGCGGCCTCTCGGTGCGACCCTGTCGCTGTGCGCAGGCCGCGAGGGGTCGCGAATGGCGGCTTAGGACGCGCCGGGGCAGCCATTTGTGCCCCCTCGGCATGCGACGGATGCTGCGGCGCGAGTCAGCGGGACGACCGCGCGCGGTGCGCCCGCACCTTCGAGCGATTGCCGCAGCGCTGCATCGAGCACCAGCGACGGTTGTTCGACCGTGACTCGTCGTAGAAGATGAGCTGGCAGTCGTCGGCGGCGCACTCACGCAACCTGTCCTGGGCGTTGTCGGCGAAGAGCGCGACGGCGTTCCGCGCGATCGTCGCCAACGCCTGACCCACCCGCACCGAACTGTGCCCCGCGTGCCGGTTTCCTCCAGGCAGCGCCGGGGGGATGTTCGGGGTCGCGGCGAACAGGTTGATGGTGTCGATGTCGTCGGCGTCGGGCTCCCGCTTCGCGTTGAGGGCGTGCGTCACCCCCGCGATTGCGGACCGGAGCGCCAGGGCGTCGACCAGTTCGCGTTCGGTGGTCGCGGCATCCATCCTCTCGAAGCGACCGGCCAGCCAGTCGCTGAGGTCGCTGGGTGCCTGCAGCCGTTCCCAGACCGGGTTGTCGGCCATCGACCCCGTGTAGGCGAAATCGAGACTGATCGCGCCGGAATCGAACCACCAGCGGTGACCCTCGCGCGACATGAACCATTGACCGGTTTCCACGTAACCATTATGGTCGGTTACCACCCAATTGCCGAGGTGGGCGCTCGCCGAAGCTGTGCTGTGCCGTGCCGTGCCGTGCCGTGCCGAAATAACGGTGACCGTGCGGGGATCACGCAATTCGGGCAACTTCTCAGCCTTACCCGTCGAGCGTTTCGATGGGACCAATCGAGCGTTTCGATGGGACCAATCGTTTCGTCAGGCGGTCCGGCGCCGCGTGGCGGAGACGGATCGCTGCATCCAGCTGATCGCGTTCGCCGGGTCGAAGCGTCGAGAACACTTGCCGCAGGCAAGCGCACGGGTCGGTCGTCGGTAGCGGTAGTGCAGATGGCCGGCCGGGCAGGTGCCGACCCATGGGGCGAGCTCGTTGGCGATCTCGCCGTCGTGCAGTCGCTTGCCCTCGTACCCGAGGTCGGCGGCGATCCCCTTCCATCTCGGTCCGTGGCCGGCCCTGGTGCCGGCCATGGCATGCGCGACCTCATGCAGCAGCACCTGGTGGATCTCGTCGTCCTCGTAGCGGGAGGCGAGATAGCGCGACACGGTGATCCGCTTGTCCGTGTAGTTGCAGAGTCCGGCGCGCGTCTTCGCCGAGTCGAAACCGAAAGACCAGCTCGGGTCGAGATGCAGGGCGATCAGGGCATCGGCCCAGGTGCGCACCCTGGCCAGTTCAGCCATGATTCTGTTTAGCCATCGTGCCGCTCGGTCGTCCCTCGTCTAGTCATCTTTCAGGCTCCGTCGCATGATGGCTTCCAGGGCGAGCTGCGAGGAGTCGACCTGGTCCTGCGATGCGCCGATGCGCTTACGGATGTCGAGGGCGTGCGAGATGGAATCCCTCGCCTCGTCGAAGCGGCCGAGTTCGAACAGCACCTTGCCCTCGTGCTGTGCGGCGAACGCCTCGACGGACTGCCAGCCCTCCACGGTGGCGGTAGCCCGGCAGGCCGACATCTCAGCGAGCGCGCGCTCGAGCTTGCCCTGATATTGGAAAACCTGGGCCCTGCGCAGTCGGGCGGCGGTCAGCAGTTCGCGGTCGCCGGCGAAGTGAGCGAGTCGAAAGCTCTGCTCTGCCAGCGTGAGGGCCTCGTCGAGGCGGCCGAGCATCCGCAGCAGGCCTGCCTTCTCGGCGAGTGCCGCGGTGCTGCGGCTCGGGCCGAGTTCGTCGAGACGGGCCCGCACGGCGTCCTCGTCGACGATCTCGTGCAGGGTCTCTGGGTCATAGGCGATGCTCATCCCTTTGAGGTTAACCCTCGCGGACCGTGTCGAGGCTCAGCTGCACGAGCTTGTCGTCACCTTGGTTCGGATTCCCGCGCCGGTTGGCGAGCGCTACCACGGGCAGTACTGACGCACCATCCACGAGTCGTCGAAACTGGCTCCATGCCCGCTCGTTTCAAGCCAATAGTGACGACTCGCGGATCGCAGAGCGCGCAGCACGGCCGCCGTACACCCCGATGCCACCGTTGGCACGCCTATCGATGCGAATTCTCAGGCCGGGCGGCGATTCGCAAGCCCCGGTCAACCCCCTCGCGTGCCGACCTGGAAGATGTTCTTCGACGGGGGAGGGGACTGCACCGCCGTCGCGTCGGTGACGATGGGAGCGCCGGCGATCCAGTTGCGCAGTTCGGCGTCAGCGACGACCTTGGATGGATGCGGTCCGCCGGCGAGCAGGCGCGGCATCCAGTCCAACGGCAGCTTCTCTCGCGAGCCGACCATCACGACGTTGCCGAACCGACGGCCCTTGAGGATTTGGGTTTCGGCCAGGGCGGCGACGTGTCCGGTGGCGGCGAGCATGGTCGAGGCCTGCCCGCGAGCGAAGGCCAGACCTGGTCCGTCGGCGACGTTCGCCACGACGATCCCGCCCGGCTTCAGCAGCGAGACAGCCTCAGTGTAGAACTCGAGACTGGTGACATGGGCGGGCGTGCGGGCACCGCTGAAGACGTCGACCACGAGCAGGTCGACCTCTCCGCGCAGCCCGCCGGGCAGCTTGCCGAGCACCTCGCGAGCGTCGCCGTGTCGCACCCTGATCGACGCGTTGCGGGGGAGCGGCAGCTGCGCGCGTACCAGGTCCACGAGGTCGCTCTCGATCTCGATCACCTGTTGGCGAGACCCTGGCCTGGTCGCTTCGATGTAGCGTGGAAGGGTGAAAGCGCCGGCACCGAGGTGCACGGCAGTGATCGGCTCGCCCGGCATCCCGATCTGGTCGATCACATGGCCGATGCGCTGGATGTACTCGAAGAACAGTTGGCTTGGGTCGTCGAGGTTCACGTGGGACTGCGGCGTGCCGTCGACGACAAGCGTGAAACTGCCGGGCACCCAGCGGTCGGGCTCGATTACAGCCTGGTAGCCGCTGAGTTTGAGGATGGCGGATGCGCGTTCTGTCACCCCTTGACATTGCCACAGTCGGCTGTACATATGGTCTCGGCCCCAAATTGGGGATTGGTGAGAGCTGAACTTTGCACAACAATGTATGCAGGCAACACGGCTAGACGCAGGGGAAATGATGAGTTTGTACGACCAACTCGGTGGGGAGAAGACGATCTCCACCGCTGTCAGTGATTTCTATAATCGAGTCTCCGCCCATGTTGTGACGGCCACATGGTTCGAGAAGACCGATGCCGCAGTTTTCCAGGATCACCTGCGCGCCTACCTGGCTGTCGCCCTCGGCGGCCCCGAGCTGTACTCGGGTCGCAGCATGCGCAACGCCCACGGCCGCCTTCACATTACGGGCGAAGCATTCGACGTCGTGCTCGGTTGTTTCAGAGAGGCGCTCGCCGAGTCCGGCGTTTCAGCGGAGACGATCAGCCGGGTGGATGCCCGGCTGGGTTCCCTGCGAGCGGTCGTCGTCACCCCGGATCAGGCCTGAAAATCGCGGTCATACCGGAATTCCCAGATTCGGTCAAGGAATAAGTAGAC
The DNA here is from genome assembly GCF_040549465.1 of Glaciihabitans sp. UYNi722. Taxonomy (NCBI): domain Bacteria; kingdom Bacillati; phylum Actinomycetota; class Actinomycetes; order Micrococcales; family Microbacteriaceae; genus Glaciihabitans; species Glaciihabitans sp. UYNi722. Next base: position 151,304 of record NZ_JBEPTL010000002.1, read on the forward strand.
AAACGCCGTAGTTGCGTCCTATAGTTGTTCTTTGCGCTCCCAGGATTTCTCTGCCTTCATATTGCGGTCGGCCGCGTGACACTGCCACTAACAATCCAGATGCTCGATGCTTCTGTATTTCTCGGCGTCTTGGGGCGGATACATCATCGACTCCCAATTTAACGCAATAGGCCCCGCAGGCCCACCGGAGGTTATTTCCTTGGCTGCTGCTCGCAACGCATCCACCACGAACTCATCGAAAAAGGGATCTCCCAAGAACGGCCGCTCAGCAGAGCGCGTCTCGTTCGCGAAGATCACCGACACTCTGACAGTTCCCGACCTGCTGGCATTGCAGACCGAGAGCTTCGACTGGCTGGTCGGTAACGACATCTGGAAGGAACGCGCTGCCGAGGCCAAGGCCTCCGGTCGCCAGGACCTTCCGTCGCTCATCGGCCTCGAGGAGATCTTCGAAGAGATCTCTCCGATCGAAGACCTCGGCGAGACGATGCAGCTGTCGTTCACCAACCCGTTCCTCGAAGAGAAGAAGTATTCGATCGACGAGTGCAAGGAGAAGGGCAAGACCTACTCCGCTCCTCTTTACGTCGAAGCCGAGTTCATGAATCACCTCACCGGTGAGATCAAGACCCAGACCGTCTTCATGGGCGACTTCCCGCTGATGACCCCGAAGGGCACCTTCGTCATCAACGGAACCGAGCGCGTCGTCGTTTCGCAGCTCGTGCGTTCTCCCGGCGTGTACTTCGAGCGCCAGCAGGAGAAGACTTCTGACAAAGACATCTACTCCGCTCGCGTCATCCCGAGCCGTGGTGCATGGCTCGAGTTCGAGATCGACAAGCGCGACCAGGTCGGCGTTCGCATCGACCGCAAGCGCAAGCAGTCCGTCACCGTGTTCCTGAAGGCCCTCGGCCTGACCAGCGAGGAGATCCTCGAAGAGTTCAAGGGCTACGCGTCCATCGAGCTCACCCTGGAGAAAGACAACATCCTGACCAAGGATGAGGCACTGAAAGACATCTACCGCAAGCTCCGCCCGGGAGAGCAGGTCGCCGCAGAGGCCGCCCGCGCGCTGTTGGACAACTTTTACTTCAACTCGAAGCGTTACGACCTGGCGAAGGTCGGCCGTTACAAGATCAACCGCAAGCTCGGTATCGACGCACCGCTGTCGAACTCGGTGCTCAGCCAGGAAGACATCCTCGCGACCATTAAGTACCTCGTTGCCCTGCACGATGAGCAGAAGACGCTCCCCGGTGTTCGCGACGGCAAGGCCGTCGAGCTGCGCCTCGACGTAGACGACATCGACCACTTCGGTAACCGTCGCATCCGCGCCGTCGGCGAACTCATCCAGAACCAGGTGCGCACCGGCCTCAGCCGTATGGAGCGCGTCGTTCGTGAGCGGATGACGACCCAGGACATCGAGGCGATCACGCCGCAGACCCTGATCAACGTGCGCCCCGTCGTCGCCGCGATCAAGGAGTTCTTCGGAACCTCGCAGCTCTCGCAGTTCATGGACCAGAACAACCCGCTCGCGGGTCTGACCCACAAGCGTCGCCTTTCGGCTCTTGGCCCTGGAGGCCTCAGCCGCGAGCGCGCAGGCGTCGAGGTTCGTGACGTTCACCCGTCCCACTACGGTCGCATGTGTCCGATCGAGACCCCGGAGGGCCCGAACATCGGCCTGATCGGTTCGCTCGCGTCGTTCGCCCGCATCAACTCCTTCGGTTTCATCGAGACCCCGTACCGCCGTGTCATCAACGGTGTGGTGTCCGAGACGATCGACTACCTCACCGCAAGCGAGGAAGACGAGTACGTCGTCGCGCAGGCCAACGCGCCGCTGACCGCCGATGCCCGGTTCGCCGAGCCTCGCGTTCTCGCTCGCAAGAAGGGTGGAGAGGTCGACCTCTTCCTCATCGACGAGATCGGTTACATGGATGTCTCGCCGCGCCAGATGGTGTCTGTCGCGACGTCGCTCATTCCGTTCCTCGAGCACGACGACGCGAACCGCGCCCTGATGGGTGCCAACATGCAGCGCCAGGCTGTCCCGCTGCTGCGCAGCGAGAGCCCGCTGGTCGGAACTGGTATGGAGGGCTTCGCGGCCATCGATGCCGGGGATGTCGTCACGGCGAATGGCGCCGGTGTCGTCTCTGAGGTGTCGGCTGACGTCGTCACCGTGCAGCTGGATGCCGGCGGCACCGAGGAGTACTACCTCCGCAAGTTCGACCGCTCCAACCAGGGCACCTCGTACAACAACCGCGTCATCGTTTCCGCCGGTGATCGTGTCGAGGTCGGCCAGGTTCTGGCTGATGGTCCGGCCACGGAGAACGGCGAGCTCGCTCTCGGTAAGAACCTCCTGGTGGCGTTCATGACGTGGGAGGGTCACAACTTCGAAGACGCGATCATCTTGAACCAGAACCTGGTGAAAGACGACGTGCTCTCCTCGATTCACATCGAGGAGTACGAGGTCGACGCTCGCGACACGAAGCTGGGCAAGGAAGAGATCACTCGCGACCTGCCCAACGTCTCCCCTGAGCTCCTCGCCGATTTGGACGAGCGTGGCATCATCCGCATCGGTGCTGAGGTTCGCCCCGGCGACATCCTGGTCGGAAAGGTCACGCCGAAGGGCGAGACCGAGCTGTCTGCCGAGGAACGCCTGCTGCGTGCGATCTTCAACGAGAAGAGCCGTGAGGTGCGTGACACCTCGCTGAAGGTTCCTCACGGTGAGCGCGGAACGATCATCGGCGTCAAGGTGTTCGACTCCCAGGATGGCGATGACGAACTCGGCTCCGGTGTCAACCAGCGTGTTGTCGTGTTCATCGCCCAGAAGCGCAAGATCACCGAGGGCGACAAGCTCTCCGGTCGTCACGGCAACAAGGGCGTCATCTCCAAGATCCTCCCGGTCGAAGACATGCCGTTCCTCGCCGACGGAACCCCGGTCGACATCATCCTGAACCCGCTCGGCATCCCCGGGCGAATGAACTTCGGCCAGGTGCTCGAGGTTCACCTCGGATGGGTCGCCAAGCAGGGTTGGGAAGTCAAGGGAAGCCCGAAGTGGGCCGCCAAGATCCCGGAGAACGCCCTCAAGGCCGAGCCAGGCACCAAGGTTGCGACCCCGGTGTTCGACGGCGCGCTCGAGGCCGAGATCGAGGGTCTCCTCGACTCGACCAACGTCACCCGTGATGGCGACCGCCTGATCGACTCGACCGGTAAGACCCAGCTGTTCGACGGTCGCTCCGGCGAGCCGTTCCCGCAGCCGGTGTCTGTCGGTTACATGTACATCCTGAAGCTCCACCACCTCGTCGACGACAAGATCCACGCCCGTTCGACGGGACCGTACTCGATGATCACCCAGCAGCCGCTCGGTGGTAAGGCGCAGTTCGGTGGACAGCGCTTCGGTGAGATGGAGGTCTGGGCCCTCGAGGCCTACGGTGCCGCATACGCGCTGCAGGAACTCCTCACGATCAAGTCCGACGACATTCTCGGGCGGGTCAAGGTGTACGAAGCCATCGTCAAGGGCGAGAACATCCAGGAGCCGGGTATCCCCGAATCCTTCAAGGTTCTGATCAAGGAGATGCAGTCGCTGTGCCTGAACGTCGAGGTCCTCTCGTCGGATGGAACGGCAGTGAGCCTGCGCGATACGGACGACGAGGTCTTCCGTGCCGCAGAAGAGCTCGGCATCAACATCTCCACTCGGTTCGAGAACTCGTCGATCGACGACATCTAAACCGCGACACAGCGCCCACTAAGAACAAGTTTTAGCTACACCTGCAGAACTCCAGGGAGAAAAATTGCTCGACGTAACAACGTTTGATGAGCTGCGTATTGGTCTCGCGACCGCCGACGACATCCGTCGCTGGTCGCACGGTGAGGTCAAGAAGCCCGAAACGATCAACTACCGCACGCTGAAGCCAGAGAAGGACGGCCTCTTCGGAGAGCAGATCTTCGGGCCGTCCCGTGACTGGGAGTGCTCGTGTGGAAAGTACAAGCGAGTGCGCTTCAAAGGCATCGTGTGTGAGCGCTGTGGCGTGGAGGTTACCAAGTCCTCCGTTCGTCGCGAGCGCATGGGTCACATCGAGCTCGCCGCTCCCGTGACGCACATCTGGTACTTCAAGGGTGTGCCGAGCCGCCTCGGCTACCTGCTCGACATGGCGCCGAAGGACCTCGAGAAGGTCATCTACTTCGCCGCGTACATGGTGATCTCCGTCGACGAAGAGGGCCGTCACGACGACATGCCCGGACTCGAGAACGAGATCCGCCTCGAGATCAAGGAGCTGGAGAACCAGCGCGACAGCCGTATCGCTGAGCGCCTGCAGCGTCTCGAGACCGACCTCGCCGCTCTGGAAGAAGAGGGTGCGAAAGCCGACCAGAAGCGTCGTACCAAGGATGTCGCCGAGAAGGAGATGGGCCAGGCCCGCAAGTCCCTGGACGAGCAGATCTCCCAGCTCGAGCGTGTGTGGGATGACTTCCGCAACCTCAAGGTCGGCGACCTCAAGCCCGAGGATGCCGTCTTCCACGACCTCCAGGACCGTTTCGGTGTGTACTTCGAGGCCTTCATGGGCGCCGAGGCCATCCAGAAGCGCCTGCAGGCCTTCGACCTCGCCACCGAGTCCGACGACCTGCACGACCAGATCGCCAACGGCAAGGGCCAGAAGAAGATCCGTGCCATCAAGCGCCTGCGCGTGGTGAATTCGTTCCTTCAGACCGGCAACTCGCCCGCCGCGATGGTGCTCGAGGTCGTTCCGGTGATTCCGCCGGAGCTTCGCCCGATGGTGCAGCTCGACGGCGGCCGCTTCGCGACCTCCGACCTCAACGACCTCTACCGTCGTGTGATCAACCGCAACAACCGCCTGCGTCGCCTGCTCGACCTCGGTGCTCCCGAGATCATCGTGAACAACGAGAAGCGCATGCTGCAGGAGGCCGTCGACGCACTGTTCGACAACGGTCGTCGCGGTCGTCCCGTCACCGGTACCGGCAACCGTGCCCTCAAGTCTCTGAGCGACATGCTCAAGGGCAAGCAGGGTCGTTTCCGCCAGAACCTGCTCGGAAAGCGCGTCGACTACTCCGGTCGTTCGGTCATCATCGTCGGACCGCAGCTCAAGCTCCACCAGTGTGGTCTCCCCAAGGAGATGGCACTCGAGCTGTTCAAGCCGTTCGTGATCAAGCGCCTCATCGACCTCAGCCACGCTCAGAACATCAAGAGCGCCAAGCGCATGGTCGAGCGCGCCCGCCCGCAGGTCTGGGATGTGCTCGAGGAGATCATCCGCGAGCGCCCCGTGCTGCTGAACCGCGCACCAACCCTGCACCGCCTGGGCATCCAGGCTTTCGAGCCTCAGCTCGTAGAGGGCAAGGCCATCCAGCTTCACCCCCTCGTCTGTGCGGCGTTCAACGCCGACTTCGACGGTGACCAGATGGCAGTGCACCTTCCGCTGTCGGTCGAGGCCCAGGCCGAGGCGCGCATCCTGATGCTCGCGTCGAACAACATCCTCAAGCCGTCTGACGGTCGTCCGGTGACCCTTCCTACCCAGGACATGATCATCGGCCTGCACCACCTCACCACGCTCAAGAGCGAGGTCGTCGGCGAAGGCCGTGCGTTTTCCTCGGTGGCCGAGGCGATCCTGGCCTACGACCAGCACACGCTTGACCTCAACGCCAAGGTGCGCATCCGTCTCGAGGATGTCGTCTTCGCCGAGGGTGAAGAGCCGGACAACTACGTTGCCGGTACCACGACCCTCGTCAACACGACGCTGGGTCGCGCGATCTTCAACGAGACGCTGCCGGCCGACTACCCCTACGTCGAAGCTGTCGCCGACAAGGGCCAGCTCTCCGCGATCGTCAACGACCTCGCAGAGCGCTACCCCAAGGTCGAGGTCGCTGCGGCGCTCGACCGGATTAAGGACGCCGGTTTCCACTGGGCGACCCGTTCCGGTGTGACCGTTGCGCTGTCTGACATCCTGACGCCGCCGACCAAGCGCGCGATCATCGAGGGCTACGAGAAGCAGGCCGCGAAGGTTCAGACGCAGTTCGAGAAGGGCCTCACGACCGACGCCGAGCGTCGCCAGGAGCTCATCGAGATCTGGAACAAGGCAACGGCAGAGGTCGCTGCGGCGATGGAAGCCAACATGCCTGAAGACAACAACATCAGCCGCATGGTCACCTCTGGTGCTCGTGGTAACTGGATGCAGGTTCGTCAGATCGCCGGTATGCGTGGGCTCGTGTCGAACCCGAAGGGTGAGATCATCCCGCGTCCGATCATCTCGAGCTACCGCGAAGGCCTTTCGGTTGCTGAGTACTTCATCGCGACCCACGGTGCTCGTAAAGGTCTGGCCGACACGGCTCTCCGTACGGCAGACTCCGGTTACCTCACCCGTCGCCTCGTCGACGTCTCGCAGGATGTCATCATCCGCGAAGACGACTGTGGCACCAGCAAGGGCCTCGACCTCCTGGTCGCGACCGTCGGTGCGGATGGCGTGCTGGTTCGCGACCCCAACGTCGAGAACTCGCTCTACGCCCGCAGCCTCGCCGAGGACGCCGTCGACGCCAAGGGCGTCGTGGTGGCCAAGGCCGGTGACGACATCGGGGATGTGCTGATCCAGAAGCTCATCGACAATGGCATCACCCAGGCCAAGGTGCGTTCAGTGCTCACCTGTGAGTCCGCCGTCGGTGTGTGTGCGACCTGCTATGGTCGCTCGCTCGCGACCGGCAAGCTCGTCGACATCGGAGAGGCCGTCGGCATCATCGCGGCCCAGTCGATCGGCGAGCCAGGCACGCAGCTCACGATGCGTACCTTCCACACCGGTGGCGTTGCATCCGCGGATGACATCACCCAGGGTCTGCCCCGCGTCACCGAGCTGTTCGAGGCTCGTACCCCCAAGGGTGCGTCTCCGATCGCCGAGGCCGCGGGAAAGATCACCATCGAGGACACGGATCGTAGCCGCAAGCTCATCCTGACCCCCGACAACGGTGACGAGCCAATCGCCTACCCGGTGCTCAAGCGTGCAACGCTCCTCGTCGAGGACGGCCAGCACGTCGAGCTCGGGCAGCAGTTGCACATCGGTGCCATCGACCCGAAGGAAGTTCTTCGTGTTCGCGGTGTGCGCGCCGTACAGATCCACCTCGTCAGTGGTGTGCAGGGCGTCTATCGCTCGCAGGGTGTTCCGATTCACGACAAGCACATCGAGGTCATCGTTCGCCAGATGCTCCGCAAGGTGACTGTCGTCGATCACGGTGACACCGGGCTCCTGCCGGGTGAGCTGGTCGATCGCCTCAAGTACAACGAGCTCAACCGCTCCGCGCTCACCGAAGGCAAGAAGACCGCATCCGCTCGCCAGGAGGTCATGGGTATCACCAAGGCTTCCCTCGCGACCGAGTCGTGGCTGTCGGCCGCGTCGTTCCAGGAGACCACGCGTGTTCTCACGCAGGCCGCCATGGAGGGCAAGTCCGACCCGCTGATGGGCCTGAAGGAGAACGTGATCATCGGAAAGCTGATCCCGGCCGGAACCGGTCTCCAGAGGTACCGCAACGTGTCAGTCGAGGCCACCGAGGAAGCAAAGGCCGAGCGTTACCCGAACCGTATCTTCACGGATGACTCGTCGTTCAGCGAGGCCGACCTGAGTTTCGTCGACTTCGACAGCTTCTCGTCGGACGACTACACGCCAGGTACTTACAACTAGCAGAGCCGTACAGCTGGCAGAGCCGTACAACTAAGTAGCACGCGAAGGGCCCCTCACCGCGGTGAGGGGCCCTTCGTCGTTAAGCGTCGTGTACCCCGCATTGCCCTCCTATTGTGGGACCCCCCTATTGCGGGACTGTCTGTGGGTGAAGCACGTGGATACGGTTGAACTTCCGGGGGGAACAGGTATTCGATCTGTCCATCCCCGCCTACCCGAAAGAAAGGGCGCGGGAATGTCTTCACTTGCTGAAATCCTCATCATCCGCGGCCTCATGCCGATCGAAAGTCTGGATGACGTCAGTGGCGACCCGACCACCGATGAACTCCAGATTGTCAATCTCATCGACCAGGGCGTTCTCACCGACGTCCAGGTCGCTTCGGCACGTGCCGCTCAGGCCGACCTGCCCTTTGTTGAGCTGATCGACTATCCCATCGACCGCACAGCAGTCTCGCTCGTGTCGGCCGCGCTCTGCCGCCGCCACGACCTCCTGCCCCTCGCCGTGTCTGGTGACACTCTCACTGTGGCTATCGCCAACCCGGGGGATGTCTTCGCCCTCGATGACATCAGGGCTGCGACGCACATGCGCATCAGCCCGGTGGTCGCAGAACGCCAGGACCTCCGCAACGCGATGAATCGCCTGCTGCGTGCCGATGGCGAGCTCAGCAGCCTGACCTCCGTGCTGGAGGAGGATGCCCGTCCCGCCGCCGACATGGTGCCGGTCTCCGAGGCCATCGAAGACGACGCTCCGATCGTGCGCTTCGTGAACCTGTTGATCAGCCAGGCGATCCAGGACAGGGCATCCGACATCCACATCGAACCGGGCGAGCACGAGGTGCGCGTGCGTTACCGCATCGACGGCGTGCTGCATGAGATGCAGCGGGCACCCAAGCAGATCCAGAGCGGTGTGATCTCGCGGCTCAAAATCATGAGCGACATCGACATCGCAGAACGACGCAAACCACAGGATGGCCGGCTTTCGGTGATCCACGGTGGCCGCAAGATCGACCTCCGTGTCGCGACCCTGCCGACGGTCTGGGGCGAGAAGCTCGTCATGCGTATCCTCGACAACTCCGGATCGAGCATGAGTCTCGACGATCTCAACCTGCTCGAGCGCAACTTCGACGCCTACAAGTCGTCGTACACCAAGCCTTACGGCATGATCCTGGTCACCGGTCCTACCGGCTCCGGCAAGTCGACCACCCTCTACACGACCCTGCACACTGTGGCCAAGCCGGAGATCAACGTGATCACCGTCGAGGACCCGGTGGAGTACCGCATGGAGGGCATCAACCAGGTGCAGGTCAACCCGAAGGCGGGGCTCACTTTCGCCAGTGCGCTGCGGTCTATCCTGCGATCCGACCCGGATGTCGTGCTCCTCGGCGAGATCCGCGACCACGAGACCGCGCAGATCGCCATCGAGGCCTCACTCACCGGTCACCTCGTGCTGTCCACCCTGCACACCAACGACGCCCCGAGCGCGATCACCCGTCTCATCGAGATGGACATCGAGCCGTTCCTCGTCGGTTCCGCCCTCGACTGCGTGGTCGCCCAGCGTCTCGCACGTCGTCTGTGCGAGCGATGCAAGGAAGAGTTCACCCCGACGGTCAACGAAATGCTCGGCCTGCGCGTGGGGTTCGATCCGGCCACCCACGCGCTGCCGACGCTGCACCGACCTGTCGGCTGTTCGACCTGCTCGAACACCGGCTATCGCGGACGGATCGCCATCCACGAGGTCATGCTCGTGACTGAGGAGATCGAGCGCCTCGCCGTCGAACGCGCGTCGAGCGCGGACATAACCCGCGTCGCCCTCGAGCAGGGAATGATCTCCCTCCGCGAGGACGGCTGGATGAAGGTGCAGCTCGGCCTGACGTCGATCGAAGAAGTTCTGCGAGTAGTCGCGTGACGGACGTGCGCTCGGGGGGAGCGCACGCTGTCGATAAGTGTTGTGTGGAGAAGGGGGACTGTGCATGAACCAGGAATGGCCGATTTACGAGATTCCGATGGCTGATGACCGGTCGGTCGCCGACGCGATGTCGGCGGCGGGCACCGCTCCGACGACGGACGAGCCGATGCGCCGTCCGCGGGTTCGAGAAACCGAAGGGCAGCCGTGGGCGGTCGCCGCGCCTCCGACGCCGAACAGTCCTCCGGCGAACCTCGCGCCGCCGGAGTGGGAGAAGCCGCTGAACTATCCGCCACCCGCCTACGCCGCTGATGAGATGGCGGCCGTCGCAGCTCTCATCGCTGCGAGCGCTGTCGAGGAGCCGGAGATCGCCGAGCCGGAGATGGCCGACCTCCCTGCTCCCCACCGATTCGCCAACCCGCACACCGACGGCGACCTGCTCTCGGCCCTCGACCGTGTGGTGGAAATGCGGGGCTCCGACCTTCACGTCACCGTGAACGCGACCCCGATGATCCGCCTGCACGGAGGTCTGCAGGCGGTCCCCGGTGCAACAGTCTGGAACTCCGACAAGATCCGCGCGGCCCTGCACAGCATCATGAGCGAATCGCAGCGCGAGATCTTCGAGACCGAACTTGAACTCGACTTCGCCTACACGCTCTCCGCCGACTCACGTTTTCGCGTCAATATCTACCAGCAGCGTGGAAGCATCGGCGCAGCCTTCCGTCTCATCCCCACCGAGATCAAGCAGCTGCACGAGCTGGGCGTGCCGGAGACGATCAACCGTTTCGCGCGTCTCGCCCGCGGGCTCGTGCTGGTCACCGGTCCTACCGGTTCCGGCAAGTCGACCACTCTCGCCGCGGTTATCGATCTGGTCAACCGGGAGCGCGCGGATCACATCGTCACCGTCGAAGACCCCATCGAGTTTTTGCACGAGAACAAGCGCTCGCTGGTCAACCAGCGCGAGGTCGGCAGCGACACGCACTCGTTCGCCGCTGCGCTCAAGCACGTGCTGCGGCAGGACCCCGACGTCATCCTGATCGGTGAGCTCCGGGACCTGGAGACGATTTCGGTCGCGCTGACCGCCGCCGAAACCGGCCACCTGGTCTTCGCCACCCTGCACACGCAGAGCGCGGCCCAGACCATCGACCGTGTGATCGACGTGTTCCCTCCACACCAGCAGGGCCAGGTGCGCTCGCAGCTCGCGGCGACACTTCAGGGCGTCGTCTGCCAGACCCTGGTCAAGAACGCCGCGGGCGACGGACGTGTCGTGGCGACAGAGGTCATGGTCGCCACCCCGGCCATCGGCAACCTCATCCGCGAGGGTAAGACCTACCAGGTGCCGTCGGCCATGCAGGCCGGTCGGGAGCTCGGAATGCACACGCTCGACCAGCACCTCGCAGAGCTGGTGAACGGGGGCCTGATCACCCACGAGGCCGCGATGGAGAAGGCGCAGGACCTCGAGAACCTCAAACAGCTCATCCGTCGTGAAGACGGTGCCGCTTCACCGACAGCATCCGCTTCATCGACAGCACAGAGGAGCTTCTGATGGCCGCCACCAAGACTTTCGCCTACACCGCGCGTGACACCGCCGGCAAGCTGGTCAAAGGCAGGGTGGATGCCCCGACCGAGGTTGCCGTCGTGTCGCGCCTGCGCACGATGGGTGTCTCACCGGTCAACATCCAGGAGTCGGCCGGTGGCACCGGGCTCAGTAAGGAGATCCGCATTCCGGGTCTCGGCAGCAAGAACGTGGGCCTCAAAGATCTCGCGATCATGAGCCGGCAGATGGCGACGATGATCGGTGCCGGCCTGTCGCTGCTGCGCACGCTCATCATCCTGGCCGACCAGACGGAGAACAAGAAACTCGCCGAGGTGCTCGCCGAGGTGCGCACGGACATCGAGGGTGGCTCTGCGCTCTCCGACAGCCTTGCAAAGCATCCGCTGGTCTTTCCGCGCCTGATGATCCACCTCGTGCGGGCAGGCGAGACCGGTGGATTCCTCGACGGTGCCCTCGAGTCGGTCGCTGACACCCTTGAGGCGGACGCGAAACTCCGTGCGACCATCAAATCGGCCCTGACCTATCCGATCGCTGTGCTGATCATGGCCTTCGTTGCGGTGATCGCGATGCTCATCTTCATCGTTCCGGTGTTCAAGGCCATGTTTGCGAGCCTGGGCGGCCAGCTACCGATTCCGACGCAGATCCTGGTCACCCTCTCCGAGAACATGATCTGGATCGCGCCGCTGCTCGCCGTGATCATCGTCTCCTTCAGCGTCTGGTGGCGTGCCAACAAGCACACGGATCGGGTGCGCAGTTTCGTCGACCCCTTACGGCTCAAGATGCCGGTGTTCGGGCAGCTCTTCGCCAAGGTCGCGATCGCGCGCTTCACGCGCAACTTCGCGGCGATGACTGGCGCCGGTGTGCCGATCCTGCAGGCGCTCAACATCGTCGGCGAGACCTCAGGCAACTGGGTGATCGAGGAGTCGCTGCGGAAGGTGCAGGAGTCCGTGCGCACGGGCAGCTCGCTCGCTGCCCCTCTCGCACTCGAACCGATCTTCCCGTCCATGGTTGTGCAGATGATCGCTGTCGGCGAGGACTCAGGGGCCCTGGAGACCATGCTCAACAAGGTCTCCGACTTCTACGACGACGAGGTGCAGAGCACGGCTGAAGCCCTCACGTCACTCATCGAGCCGCTCATGATCGCCGTGATCGGATCCGTCATCGGCGGCATGATCGTCGCCCTCTACATGCCCATCTTCACGATCTTCAACTCGATCAAATAGCTGAACCCGAATAGCTGAACCCGAACGCCGGCACGCATCGTTGCGTGCCGGCGATTGGTGTGCACGAAAAATGCTGGTCAGACCCCCGATCTGGGGGTGTGTAAATGCCGAATTACCCCTGTTTGCGGGATTCCCCGAGGGTGGTTCGCTCCGACACCATTACTCGCAGGGGGCATCACCTAGGGGGCCACCTGTCCACGATCCATTCACCTGACAGGAATCACACACATGATCATTCGCATGAACAAAGCCATGGCGGCTCGCCGCGATGGGCTCAAGGACGGCCAGAAGGGTTTCACGCTCATCGAACTGCTCGTCGTCATCATCATCATCGGCATTCTCGCCGCGATCGCCATCCCGGTGTTCCTCAACCAGCGCGAGAGCGCCTGGAAGGCTTCCGTAGAGTCCGACCTCAAGAACAGCGCGACCTCTCTTGAGACCTTCCTGAGCGATAACAACGGAGCGTTTCCTGCGGCATATACGGGAGCGGATTACACGTCGGCAGGCAACGCGACGGCGGCGTCAGCCACGGCCCCCAGTATCAAAGTGTCCACGGGCAACACGCTCACGGTCACCAAGGTTGGAACAAACGGATACACAATCAAAGGTGTAAACGAGAATATCTCCGACAAATCGCTGACCTACAGCGGCGCAGACGGTGGAGTAGGCGCCTGGAAATAGGCTCCTCGCTCGTTGTGGTGCGGGGCGTCGCTTCGGCGGCGCCCCGCACCAGCGCACCAATAGCTCAACCCGAAGCAACACCCACAAACTCCACTACCCGAAGGGAGAAGGCCGTGAAAAGGCTTCGCGAACGGTTCAGCGTCGTCACTGCCGACGAGTCCGGCCTGACCCTCATCGAGGTCATCGTCGCTATCAGCATCATCGGCATCATCTCCACCGCGGCCATCGCACTCTCGATCACCAGCCTCAACTCGGCCAGCACGCAGCAGCGCCGTGACATCGCGATCACCGTCGCCAATCAGACCCTGGAGGCGGTGAGTTCGCAAACCGCCACCATGAATGCCGCCGGCCTCAGCCCGCTCTATGCGAACCGAGGTTCGAACCAGGTGGTCAGCAACTGGGACGCCGTCAGCGGCGTCGACGAGATGTATCCCGCATGGGATTCATCCGCCTCCACTCCGAATTCGAATGGCAGCACGCTGTTCCCCGTGGTTAGTCCTGTGATCACGCAGAGTGGAACCGACTTCACCGTGAAGACCATCATGGGGATCTGCTACCAGCCGAAGGCGGGTGGGCTCTGTGATCGCACCAACCCCACCAGCGCTCCGTCGAGCACTCCAGCTGGCTTCAGCCAACTGTTGAGGATCATCGTCGTCGTGCGCTGGACCGCCGGTTCCACCTGCCAGGGCGACACCTGCTCGTACGTGGCATCCACCCTCATCGACCCTCACAGCGATCTCGAGTGGCGCTCCAATGGCTAGCATCCGCGATGTGAGCCAGAGGGGGCGTGAATCCGGAGAGTCTGGGTTCACGCTCATCGAAGTGGTGGTCGCGATGGGTGTCTTCATCATCTTCATCGCCATACTGCTCGGATCCATGGTGTCGCTCTCCCGGGGCGCCGTGCGAACACAACTGATTGCGCAGTCCACCAACGGCGTTCTGGTCGTGTTCACCAACCTCGACCGGCAGGTGCGCTACGCCGACGCGATCAACCCCGCCGGGATCGGTGCTGACGGCAATCGGTACATCGAGTTTCGCGTGCCCGCTGAGAGCTCTGTGTCAGGTTTCGTGACCTGTATGCAGTGGCGATTTGTGCCGAGTGCCAAGCGCATCGAATCGCGCCAGTGGAACGACGGCACGGTGCCAGCGAACAGCTGGTCGACCAAACTCACGAACGTGATCGACGACGGTGGCGAGAAATATCCCTTTGACAGAGAGACCGCCGTCATCGGTGTGGGCTTATCTCCGATGCAACAGCTCAAGCTCGTCATCAATGCAGGCAACGCCGACCTGAACGCCGGCACCAAAATCGAGACCCAGTTCGTCGCGCGCAACAGCTCGATCAAGTCACCTAACAACGCGGATGATGCGCTGCACAACGTCTGCAACCCGGCGGGATATCGCTCATGAGCAACAGGGGTTTCGGCATCATCCGTGTCCGCCAGGCGATCACCGTGCGGCTGAAGGCTGGGGATAACCAGAGCGGCGTCGCGCTGCTCAGCGCACTATTGTTCATGATCCTCGTCGCCGGACTTTCCGTGGTGCTTCTCAGCGTGATCCTCAGCCAGGCAGCTCCCTCGCTCATCGCGCAGAAGAGCACCCGCACGATCTACGCCGCACAGGCCGGACTCCAGGCGGCGCTCGGTATCGTGCGCACGGCCGCAGCCGCACCCGACACGACCGGCAAGGTCTTCGGCAACCCTGCCGCCCTGCCATGCTCGATCACCGGCAAGGTCGCCGCGGAGGATGACAGCACCGCCTATACGGTCACCATGCTCTACTTCGCCATCGACCCGACCGGCACCACCGCGGACTGGCAGGCTGCCAACAAGCTCAGCTGCCCGATGACCGCAGCAACGACACCGCGCTACGCGATGCTCACCTCAGATGGCGTGGCCGCAGCAATACCGGGCAAGGCCGATGCGACCTATGGAAACCGACACCTGTCGGCGATCTACAAGTTCAAGGTGGCAACCATCAACGTCGCCGGCGGACGCATCTACGACTTCAACCGCGGCTACTGCCTTCGTGCGGCGAGCAAGACCGCGGGGGCGACGATGTCATTCGTTGCGGCGGTATCGTGCACCGACGACGATCTCGACCTCTGGGTCTACGACACCGATTGGAAGATCAAACTCGCCAGCACGACGGTGACCGGGGCCACCGCGCTATGCATCACCGGCCCGGCCGCAGACGGCGAGGGCCTCCAGGACGCCCTGTTGCAGCCGTGCCGAGAAGACAGCGACGCGAATCGCTGGAACCAGCTGTGGAGCTGGATGGGCAGCCACACCTGGCAGGGACAGAAGGCCGTCATCGCCGATGGCCCGAGCAACTACTACCTGACCACGGGTGCCGCCGCCGGTGCGAACATCACCGGCCTGACGCTGAAGGTCTCCACCGGCACCAACGGTGGCTTCGCGCCATCCGCACCGGTCGGGGCTGGCGCGGCTGGCTACCTCACGAACCAGATCGTCAACTTCAAGGAGTTCGGTCGCTGTGCAGACGTAACCGGCGAGCAGATCGCCAGCACCTACATGATCTCCTACCCGTGCAAGCAAGACCCGACGGGCACCGGCACATATCTCAACTGGAACCACAAGTGGTTCTATAAGGAGCCCGATGCGCCCGCCACCTCGAAGGCCGACCAGCAGATCTACATCAATCTCAACAACGACGAGACCAAGAAATACTGCCTTCAGTCGCCGTCGTCGGGAAGCTACGTCACCTTCGTCGCCTGCACCACCAGTACGAACCAGAACTGGACGCGCGACTACAACACTGGCACCTATGCCACCAGCTATCTCTTCCGGGATTCCACGGGCCGCTGCCTCAACGCCAATGCCGCAGACCTCCACGACAGCAACTGGTCGAAGGTGACTGTCACCACCTGCGACGGCTCCCTCGCCCAGAAGTGGAACGCACCGGCGACCTACACCGATTCCACCGTTGGCGGTTATAAGGAGATCGGCGGATGACGATCGCCATCTCCCTTATCGCCGGGGTCTTCGGCCTGCTGGTCGGATCCTTCCTGAACGTGGTCGTCTACCGCGTGCCGATCGGCAAATCGATCGTGTCCCCGCCGAGCTCGTGCCCCGGATGCGGCAGCGCGATCGCGGCCTACGACAACGTTCCCGTGGTCTCCTGGTTGGTGCTCGGCGGCAAGTGCCGCAACTGCAAGCAACCGATCTCCCGCCGCTACCCGCTCGTCGAGCTTGGCACCGGGCTGTTCTTCGCGGTCGTCGCTCTCGCCCTCTCGTCCACACTGATCGATGCGGATACCGCGCGGGGCAGTGTCGCGTCGGTGCTGGTCTTCGCAGCGTTCCTCTATCTCGCGGCCATCACCGTCGCACTCGCACTCATCGACATCGACGTGCACAAACTTCCGAACGCAATCGTTCTGCCGTCGTACATCGTCGCCGCCGTGCTGTTCACCACCGCGAGCATTCTCACCGGCGACTTCTCCGCCATGCTCCGCGCCGGTATCGCGATGGGCGCCTTCTTCGTCGCCTACTTCCTGATGGCGCTCGTCTACCCGGGCGGCATGGGCCTCGGCGATGTCAAGCTGGCAGGCGTTCTCGGCATCTACCTCGGCTGGGTGGGCTGGGGCGCCGTCGCGGTCGGTGCGCTGGCCGCATTCGTGCTGGCGGGCATCTACGCCGCCATTCTCCTGCTGGCCAGGCGAGCGAACCGCAAGAGCGGCATCCCGTTCGGACCATGGATGCTCGCCGGAGCCTGGCTCGGCATCGGCGTCGGCAATGCGGCCTTCGCCGACTATCTTTCGCTTTTCGGCCTGACGGCCGGATAGGAACACACAAATGGGGGAATCATGGCAAAAACGATAGTGGGGGTCGACATCAGCGCGAATGGTATTCGCGCTGCCGAGCTGGGTGGTGCGCTCAAGACGAAGCCGGTGCTGCTTCGCTACGCGGCCGTCTCGCTGCCGCCGGGAGCGGTGACGCGAGGCGAGGTGGTGGAGCCGAGGACGGTGTCCACCGCACTCAAGCAGCTGTGGTCGTCGGCCGGGTTCACGTCGAAGGAGGTCGTGCTCGGCATCGGCAATGCACGTGTGCTCGCCCGCGACCTGACGGTGCCGAAGATGCCGCTGCACCTCATCCGCGAGTCGCTGCCGTTCCACGTGCAGGAGATGCTCCCATTCCCCACCGAAGACGCGCTGCTCGACTTCTACCCGATCAGCGAGGGCACCGATGCCAACGGACCTGTCGTCAACGGACTCCTCGTCGCCGCGCTGAAAGATGCGGTACTCGCGAACGTTAAGGCTGTCGAGCTCGCAGGTCTGCATCCGGTCGACGTCGACCTGGTGCCCTTCGCTCTCAGTCGTATCCTGCTGCGGGGCGCGGATGCCGCCGGCACGACAGCAATGATCGATGTCGGGGCCAGCACCACCACCGTCGTCGTCTCGACCGACGGCGTACCGCAGTTCGTGCGCATCATCCCCGCGGGTGGTGACGACCTGACCAACGCGCTGTCGAGCAGGCTCGGGCTTCCACTCGAATCCGCGGAGGCCACGAAGCGCGCGCTCGGGTTGTCCAGCCAACCCGCTACCGCCGAGGAGCACAACGCGGTCGGTGTCATCTTCGAACTGACCGGCGAACTGATCACCAGCGTGCGCAATACCCTCACCTATTTCGCGGGAACCCGGCCATCCGACCCCATCGGGCGCGTCGTGCTCTCCGGTGGCGGATCATCGCTCGGCGGCTTCCGTGATGCGCTCGCCGAATACACCCGCCTGCCGGTGACTGTCGGCAACCCGCTCGAGACCATCAGTGTCGGGCGGCACGCAGAGAAATCCATCGAGCCGGATGGCGCGGAGCCATCCCTCGCCGTAGCAATCGGTCTCGCATTAGGGAGTGCAGCATGAGCGCCAACGCAGCCCAGTTGACCACGACCAAACCGAAAGCTCTTACGCTGACGGTGTCGCGGCCGGTCAAAGAAGTACTGACTCTCGGCGGTATCCCGCGGGTGCATCTTCTGCCGAAAGAGGTGCTTGCTGGCCAGAAAACACGTGCGCTCCGGCGACGGCTGCTGATGCTGCTGGTGCTCATCGTGGTGGTGGCGATCGTCGGCGTCGGAGCAGCGACCCTCGCCCTCATGAGCGCCAACGCGCAGCTGGCGAATGAGCAGTCGCGCAGTTCGCTGCTCAGCGTCGAACAGGGCAAATACGGCAAAGTCACCGCCATCCAGAACCAGGTCAACGACATCACGACCGCGCAACCGGTCGCCGCAGGTGGCGAGATTCTCTGGGCGCCGTACCTCCAGACCGTTCAGGCGACACTGCCCGTGGGAACGACCATCACGGCGTTCACCGCCCAGCTGGTCGATCCGGCGGCGGCTCCCGTAGCCGACAGCCTGCTGGGTGCCCATGCAGCGATCCTCTCGCTCACCGCGGACAGCCCCCAGGCATCCATCTCCGACTGGCTCGACAATCTGCGCACGCTCAAAGGCTTCGTGCAGGCGACACCGGGCACTGTGACGCTCGTACCGGAGACCGGACGCTACACGGTGGGCGTGGATCTGCTCATCAGCAACGCCGCGCTGGCCAACCAATTCGTGACGGAGAAAAAGAAATGAACCGTGACCGGATCATCACCCTCGGAATCATCGGTGCGATTGTCGTCGTCGGCGTTCTCGGTTGGTTCATCGGCGCCTCGCCGATCCTCAGCCAGGCGTCCGCAGCCGACGACCAGCGCTCGAGCCTCCTGAGTGTCAACGACATCAATCAGTCCAAGATCACTCTGCTGAAGAAGCAGTTCGCCGCCATCAACACCGTGCAGAAAGATCTCGACACCCTGCGCACCTCCGTGCCGAGTGATGAGGATATGGCCGTCTTCCTGCGCGAGATCAACACCTACGGCAGCCAGTTCGGGGTGAGTCTTACGAGTGTCACGGTGAGTGACGCAGCCAAGTACGTCGCTCCCGCTGCACCGGTGACCGTTCCGACGCCGGCGGCATCAAATGCGCCGACACCCACACCGACGCCTACGCCGACGGGCAGCGCGGCCACGCCGGCGACACCGACCGTTCCCAGCAGCAAGCTGGTGGTGATCCCGGTGACCATCGTCGTCTCCGGAACCTACGCCAATGTCATGTCGTTCGCCGGCGCCATCCAGGGCGGTCCGAGGCTCTTCCTGGTGTCGACCCTGACCACGACCAGCGGTGAGAAGGGTTTCACCGGTTCGATCGTGGGCACCGCCTACGCCCTTCCGGCACCCGACGCAACACCCGTCGCGAAATAGTCCCTGGCTCGGGGTCATTGCTAGAGTGACCCTGACCAATGGGATGGCCAGGTTGGCCCTGAAGGAGTGGCACCGATGAGCGACGTAACCCCCGAGCCCGTCAAGAACGACCGTCAGAGCACGGAGCCTCCGGTCGAGGAGAACACCGACGAGGAGCTGCACTTCGTCGAGCCGGCGGCGGCGGATGACGTCGAACCGCACCCGGCCGAAGACACCGATTCCGCATCGGTGCACAACGTCGAACCAGCGCCACTGGTCGAGCCCGCCGTTCGCCGCGAGCCCGTCGTGCCTATGACTTCCGAAGAGGTGCCCGCCGAGGTATCCGAGAGAGAGCCCGTGCTCGCCACGGAGGATCCGGCTGCCGTCGAATTCGCGCCGGTTCCGGCTGTCGCTCCGTCGCAGACCGTGTACGTGGCCGCGCCGAACCCGCCGCGCAAGCAGGGCAACCGTGGCATCGGCATCCTGCTCGCCCTCGCGGCCACCGTCGTCTTCGGCGTGTTGTTCGCCGTTGCCGTCGCCCTCATCCGCGCCGTCCGCACCGGAGTCTTCTCGTTCACCTTCGTCGGCTCCCAGACCT
This sequence comes from Glaciihabitans sp. UYNi722, assembly GCF_040549465.1. NCBI lineage: Bacteria > Bacillati > Actinomycetota > Actinomycetes > Micrococcales > Microbacteriaceae > Glaciihabitans > Glaciihabitans sp. UYNi722. The sequence goes on from NZ_JBEPTL010000002.1 coordinate 171,149, forward strand.
TCTACGTGCCGGTGCTGTTCTTCCTGGTCGGCTTCGTGGTGCTTGTACTGATCGCCAACCGTGCAAGCTGGTGGGCCTACATCCTCGGCAGCCTGTTCGTCGGTGCCTTCGTCTACTTCGGAACCGTCGGCACCCTTCTGCTCACCGGCGGAGCCCTCTCGCAGACGCCCGACCAGGCCGCAGCCGCCTACAACGAGCTGCTCACCGATCCGTACATCATCACCGCGGCGCTCCTTGCCCGCGAGGTCGCGGTATGGATGGGCACCGGTATCAGTGCCCGCGGCCGTCGCGTGAAGCAGCGGAATGCGGATGCCCGCGAAGCCTACGAACGCGAGTCGGCCAACAGGAACACCGGCTTCGACTTCGCCGGTAACCGCGAGGCCAGCTACTAACGAGTGGCTCCGCAGCGCCGATACGCGTCGATCATCGCCGTCTTCGCGACGGTGCTGTATCTCGCGCTCATCATCTGTTCGGCCGGATTCATCGGGCTGATCGGCAATCGTGAGGTTCTTGCTGAGAGGGACGCGGGTCCGCTGGTGGCTCCCGCGATGTTTCTGGTCGCTTCGGCGACTCTCTTCGCCCAACTGCTGAATGTCGGTCTCCGCGTCGGGCGCCGCACCGGTTTTCTCATCGTGAGGTCACTGGTGATCGCGATCGTCACCTCCATCCTGTACCTGCTGGTGGGAGCCAATCTGTATGCGCTGAGCAGCGGAAGGACGGTGCCTGGCATCATCTTCTTCGGGAACAACGCGTTCACCCCCGTCACGCTCTCCGTCGCCGTGTTCGCCTTCCTGATAGCCGTGGCCTACCAGTCACTGCTGAATTACCGTGACCGGGGCGGGGCAGGCACAACGCCGCGTTGGTCGTGGGAGAAAAAAGACGGTGATGACGGCGAGGATCGGTCGCAGGGTGCCTAAGTGGGTAGTGGTACCCATCGCGCGAGCATGCACGAGTGCACAAACTGGAGACCTGTCGCCGCGAACCCGTCAGTCGAGCGCCACGGTCGATAAAGTATTCATGGGTTCAGCGCCGCGTGAGACCGTCGGTGCAGACCATCACTAGAGGATCGGTCGCGTCGATCCGTGTGGTGCGGGAAAAGTCGAGGGGTTGCCGTTGAGCGTCACTGTGGAGTCCAACGAGGGCGAACAGCTGCCTGGCGTGCTTCCGAACGGCCTTCCAGATCCGGAATACGCGGCCTCACTGGGGATAGTGGATGCTCCTATCGGTCGACGCGCACTGTCCGCGATCATTGATGGAGCGGTGCTGGCCGTGCTCGCTCTTCCCGCGATCATCATCGTGCCCGGACTCGCGTTGGACAACGTCGGCGAGATTGCCGCCTCTCTGCCGCGCGCCGCTCTCGTTCTTGCTGGCGTGATCCTCCTCAATGCTGTGGTGATCATCCAGGTCATCCTGCACGGACTGAAGGGGGTGACGCTCGGTAAAGCCGTCACCGGTATCCGTTCAGTCAACGTGTCGAGCCTTACGCGACCGGGATTCTGGCGGATCGTGCTGCGCGATATTGTGCTGTATTTCAGCGGTGTTGTCGTTCCCCTTCTCGGAGCGGTGGTGATGATGATGTCGGCCGTGTGGGGCGCCCGCGGTCGAAGCTGGCTCGATACGATCGGGTCCAACTGGATGATCGACGTGCGCCATGGCCTCAATCCATACGATCAGAAGGCACTGCGCCTCGCGCGCAAAAAGCGTGACGCGTCGCCAGCGGCCGAGGCTCCCTCCTTCCCGTCACTCGCCACCGGGGCCAGTCCAGCCGAGGTCCTCGCCTCAGGCGCCCGGTCGCGCTCCGCGGTGGTGGGTGGATTTGCTTCGCTGTCCTCGTTTGCCTCAGAAGGAGGGCCGCCCATCCCTTCCCGCGCACCCACGCCTGTGCCCGCAGAGGCAAGCCGTCACCTCGTTTCGTCGCCTCCTGTGCCGACGGTCCCGCACACCAGAGTTGCCGTTCTGGTGAGTGATGACGGCAGGCGGTACGACGTGGATGGCGAGGCCCTCCTCGGTCGAAATCCCGAGTCGAAGCAGGGAGAACCTCCGTTGTCGCTCATCAGCATCGGCGATCCGTCGTTTTCGATTTCGAAGACCCATGCGGTGGTCGGAGTAGACGACAACGGTGTGTGGATCGAAGATCGGAACTCGAGCAACGGCACGTCCGTCGTCGGCGCCGACGGTGTCGAGGCAGAGGTGCTTCCGGGTACACGCGCGCACGCGCCATGGGGGAGCAGCATCATGCTCGGACACAGAAGGTTCGACGTTAGAGAACGGGAGAACGAGCGATGAGGGTCAAGCTCACACTGCGGCGCGAGTCAGGTGAGGGCGTAGATCTGGTTGTCACCACTGATGCCACGGCGACGGTCGGCAACGTGGCTCGTTCCATCCTCGAGACGGATCCCGCGGGTGGTCGTGCGGTGGATCCGTCCACGATTCTGACATTGCATGTCGCCCCACCCGGCGGCGCCAAACTTGTCCATCTCGATCCGGATACACCGCTGGGAGATGCGGCAATCGGATCGGGCTTCGACGTCGTTGTCGCCCCAGCCCCGGGGTATCCATCCGGCAGCGACGCAACTCCCGGTACAGCGGCTGCCGTTCTCAGGGTGTTGTCAGGCCCCGATAGCGGTCGCGAGTTTCGCTTACCCCTCGGCAGCGGCACGATCGGGCGTGGGGCTGGTAACGCTGTCAAGCTCAGCGACCCGCTTGTTTCCCAGAGTCACGCACGGATTGAAATCTCTGCCGACGGCATCGATGTCGTCGATCTGAACTCGGCGAATGGCATTCTCGTCGACGGGGGTCTCGTGCCACGGCTGCGGCTTCCGAGCGGCCAGTCGGTGGTGCTTGGCGATAGTGAGGTGTCGATCGCACTTCTCGCCACGGCAGGCGACCGCGATGACGGCATCATCGAGCGCGGCGGTGTTCTGCGTTTCAATCGTTCACCGAGGGTCGAATCGCGTTATCCGGGCAGGGAGTATCCGGTTCCGGAGATTCCGCTGGAGAAAGACCAGCAGCCTTTCAACTGGATTCTTATGGTTGCCCCTGTTCTGATGGGCGGTGTGATGTTCGCGATTTCGCGAAACCCGCTCTCGCTCGGTTTCATCGCCATGTCGCCGCTGATGGCGTTCGGCAACTGGTTCTCGCAGCGTTCGCGGGTCGGCAAGAAGGCGAAGATCGAGATCGAGAGGTTCGAGCTTCAACTTGAGGATCTCGGCGAGCAACTCGAGAAGGAGATTCCGCTGGAGCGTTCTGTGCGCCTGCTGGAGAGCCCTTCCGTCGCAGAGGTCTACTCCGAAGCCCTTCGGCTGGAACCCCGGTTGTGGACGCGACGGCCTGAGCACTGGAACTTTCTCGATCTGCGACTCGGGCTCGGCAGAATGCCGAGCCGCAACACGATGACCGACGGCGACGCGAAGCGTGGCCTTCCGCTGTATGCCAAACGCGTTGACGAGCTGCGCGATCGAGTGGGTTTCATCGACGACGTTCCGGTCGTAGAGAATCCCTTCCTCTGCGGTGCGCTGGGTATTTCTGGCGAGCCGACGGCCGTCGCTGACGTCGCGCGAGCGATCGTCGTTCAGTATGCCGGCCTGCACTCGCCAGCGGAGGTCGCCTTCGGAGCGCTGTTGTCGCCATCCGTGGCTCATGAGTTCGACTGGCTCAAGTGGCTGCCACACACGTCATCCCCTCACAGCCCCATTCAGGGAGTGCAACTCGCAGACAGCGCATCGACCGGTACCGCGCTGCTGAATGCACTCGAAGAAATCATCGAGCAGCGCCGCACTCAGCTCTCACGGACGGAGACCGAGCGTGGCGCCGGTGACGAGGATGATGCGGCCTCCGCGCGCGGGGCCAAGGTCGGCGCTCAACAGACCGCCTCCTTCTTCGCGGGTGGCGGGGCTGCTCTTGTGCTGCTGATCGCCAACGATGCGCCGGTCGATCGACCACGCCTCGTGCAGATTGTGGAGGATGCCGCCGACGCGCTCGTCTTTCCGATCTGGATGGCTCCGGTCGCTGAGGCGCTCCCGGCGGCCTGTCGTACCTTCGTCGATGTCGCTCGCGGACTCGAGGCCGCCGACGTGCACTTTGTACGCCAGGGCACGATTGCAACCGACGTACGTGTGGAGGGCGTCTCTGCGGAATACGCACTCATGCTTGCTCGCCGGCTTGCGCCGGTAGTCGACGCGGGGGCGGTGGTCGCCGACTCGAGTGACCTTCCCCGCAGTGTGCCGCTGTTGAGTCTTCTGGGGTCCGACCTGTCCACAGAACCTCAGGCTGCGATTGATCGCTGGGTGCAGAACAAGTCGATCCACGACAGGAGCGGCCGTCCCCCGGTCGCTCGCAAGCGTGCAGGAACCCTGCGCGCGCTTGTCGGCCAATCCTCACCGGATGCGATGCATCTCGATCTTCGAACGCAGGGTCCCCACGCGTTGGTTGGTGGCACGACGGGCTCAGGAAAGTCGGAGTTTCTCCAGGCGTGGGTGCTGGGAATGGCTGCGGAGTACAGTCCCGATCGAGTCACGTTCCTCTTTGTCGACTACAAAGGTGGCGCGGCTTTCGCCGAGTGTGTGAATCTGCCGCACTGTGTCGGGCTGGTCACCGACCTGAGCCAACACCTGGTGCGCCGCGCCCTGACCAGTCTTCGTGCCGAACTCCACTATCGCGAGCACCTCTTCAACCGCAAGAAGGCCAAAGACCTGCTGGAGTTGGAGAAGCGCGGCGACCCGGAATGTCCTCCTGCTCTCATCCTGGTCATCGACGAGTTTGCGGCGCTGGCCGGTGAGGTACCGGAATTCGTCGATGGAGTCGTCGATATCGCCCAGCGCGGTCGTTCCCTCGGAATCCACCTCATCATGGCGACTCAGAGGCCTGCTGGTGTGATCAAAGACAACCTTCGAGCGAACACCAATCTTCGCATCGCCCTACGGATGGCCGACGAATCCGATTCCAAGGATGTTGTGGGCGATCCCGTCGCAGGCACATTCGATCCAGGAATTCCCGGTCGAGGAATCGCCAAGATGGGTCCGGGCCGACTCGTGCCGTTCCAATCCGGTTATGCCGGCGGCTGGTCGAGCGACGAACCGCGCGAGGCTCAGGTCAGCGTCGCCGAGCTGCGCTTCGGTTCGACGGTTCTCTGGGAGTCGGACTCGCTGCTGGACTCCGACAGCCAGGATGAAGATCTCGGTCCCAACGATCAGAAGCGCATCGTGCAGACCCTCATCCATGCGGGCGCGATCGCCAAGATCCCGGCGCCGCGACGACCATGGCTTGACGATCTTGCCACGACTGCCGACATCCTCGATATCGAGGCCGATGGCGAGTCGCGCATCGCGATAGGAATCGCGGACATTCCCGAGAGACAATTGCAGGCGCCGCTCTTTTACGAACCAGACCGCGACGGGGCGATGCTCATCTATGGCACCAGTGGGTCGGGCAAATCCACCGCGCTGCGCTCGATCGCCATTTCTGCGGGACTGCGACCGGATCGAGGTGGGGTCGAGGTTTACGGCCTCGATTTCGGTTCGGGAGGCCTTCGCTCCATCGAATCACTCCCTCACGTCGGATCGATCGTCGCCGGCGACGATGCGGAGAGGTTGCAGCGACTGTTGCGAGACCTTCGGGGCATGCTCGACGACCGAGCCAAAAGGTTCAGCGAAGCAAACGCCGCCAACCTCAACGAATATCGCGAAATCAGTGGCCGGCCAGACGAGCCGCGCATTCTGTTGCTCATCGATGGGTTCGGCAACTTCAAACAGGAGTGGGACGCATCCTCGGCACGGTCTCCGTACTTCAACATCTTCATGCGAATCCTCGGCGAGGGCCGACCGCTCGGTGTGCACGCGATCGCCACCGCGGATCGGTATGGCGCCGTTCCGACGTCGGTGAGCGCGAACGTGACCAAGCGGATTGTGCTACGAATGTCGGACGAGGGCTCATACGGCATACTCGGGGTACCGAAAGACATCCTGGGCGACCTCTCGGCGCCGGGACGTGGAATCGTCGACGGATTCGAAACCCAGATCGCCGTGCTCGGCGGCACATCGAACGTGGCCCAGCAGTCCAGGGATGTGGATGCGCTCGCCGAACGTCTGCGCGCCGCCGGTGCACGCGATGTCGCAGCCGTCGGTTCGTTGCCCACCGAACTGACGCCGCAGGAACTGCCCGATTCGATCAATGGAATGCCGGTCATTGGCATGAGCGACGACGTTCTTGGCCCACGTGGATTCGAGCCCCTGGGTACCTTCGTGGTGACGGGACCCCCGCGCAGCGGTAAGACAAATGCGCTGCGCGCTGTGGTCAGTTCGATGCAGCGGTTCGATCCCGAGGTGAAAATGTTCCACTTCGGGGGAAGGCGTGCGCAGCTTCGCAATTACGTGAAGTGGACCGCCAGCGCAACCACAGTCGATGATGCCCGCGCACTGGCCAAAGGGCTTGTGGAACTTGTGCCAGATGAATCCATACCGGGCAAGATTCTCATCGTTGTCGAGGGCGTCACTGATTTTGCTGATTCCGATGCCGAACGCCCGCTCAAGGAGCTGTTCCAGGCAATCAACCGCAGTGAACATTTCCTCATCGGTGACGGCGACATTGCCGCCCTCGGATCCGGCTACGGTTTCATCGGCGACTTCAAGGCCGGTCGACGAGGGATTGCACTCAAGCCGGAAACCTACGATGGCGATTCGCTCTTCAAAGTTCCGTTTCCGCGGGTTCAGAGACACGAGTTCCCCGAGGGTCGTGGGATCTTTGTCGAGAACGGCCAGTTCGTCACTGTGCAGCTACCGCTCGTCGATGCCGAACCAGGTGCCTGATCGGGTGTTCGAATGGGTACCGCTGCCCATTGGTGGGCTGCACCGACTGCAATAGTGTTTATTGAACGAGGTCCGAAGCGAGGACCTGTCAGCAACGAGGGAAGGTCTGATCATGGCAGATTTCAAGGCGACATATGGCGAGATGGACAGCATGGCGAACAAGCTGGGAGCGGGTCGCGAAGAGATCAGCGACACGCTGAAGCGACTCAAGCAGGATGTCGACACTCTGCTCGGAGACGACTTCAAGACCGAGCACGCTTCGGGCAGGTTCGGCGAGGGCTACACGGAACTCACCACGGGCCTCGAGAGCGCGATCGACGGCATCAAAGAGATGGGCGATTCGCTCCGCAAGATGATGCAGGCGATCAAGGACACCGACGCATCGATGGCCGGTAGCTAGTCACACGCCACGACGGGGGAGAACACGAGCGTGTTCTCCCCCGGCACTGCCTCAACCATCACAGTTGCGCGAATTTCGTTGCCGAGCGGAGGAACCAGTCATGCCTGACGTCTACGTCAAGGTCGAGCATTTGAACGAGTTGAACGGATCGCTTAAGCAGATTCTCGTGGAATTCACCGATGCCGGAAAGCGCACCAGTGCGCTGCAGGACATGATCGGCAGGCCGGACGGCGAATCGAGTCTGCGCGACAAAACCCATGACTTCGAGGGCGGATGGGACGACCGTCGCAACGCGCTGGTTGAGAAGCTAACGAAAATCCAGTCGCGGGTCGAGGGCACGTGCAAGGGCTGGCAGGACTTCGATCTTAACGCGGCCAAGAGCTTGAAAGTAACAGAAGACGCCGGCAGCACACTGCCCAAGCGTTGACGACCCTGGGGTGACGAACAATGAAGACGAATAAGGGTGGCCACACGGTCGCGGTCCTCGAGGGCAATGCGTCGGGGATAGTCCAACGCGGCACAGACATCGAGGATCTCGGCGAGCAGATGATCGGCGCGGCGGGACTGCTTCAGAAGATCGGGGATGGAGCTACCGAGGAAAAGGGTAGGTCGATTGAGAAGATTCGCGACGAGGTCGGCGACGCCTATAAGGACCTCAAACTCGCCGGTGAGCGCTACAAGCCGACCGGTACGGTTATGAAAACTTACGGTACCAAGCTCGACGCAGTTCAGACGGCGATGCGCAAGATCGTCGCGGACGCCGAGGATGCCGAGCGCAACTACAACAGCAAAAAACAGGCCGCAGCAGACGCGCAGTCGACCGTTGACGGTTCGACCGCTCCCAATCCCGCCGACGCAACCGCCGTTGCCAAAGATAAGACTCTCACTGAGACAGCCTCGACGGCCCACACCGACGCGTCAACCGCCGAAACCGCCCTTCATGATCAGTTCACGCTCTTCGACGCGCAATGGGACGTGTGGGATCGTGCGTACGAGGAGGCCCTGAAGGGAATCAACGACGCGACGGAGGGGAACGTTAGCGATGACTGGACCGACAACCTTGCTGGTTTCGTCGACATCGTGCTGAAAGTTCTCAGCTGGGTCGGGATCGCGCTTGCGGTGCTCGCTCTCATCGTCGGTGGTCCGATCATTGCGGCCATTGCGGCGATCGTGGCAGTCGTAGCCCTGATCGGCACACTGTTCCTCTACTTCAAGGGACGCAAGGGTCTGGGAGACGTAGCTTGGGCCGTCGTCGGTGTTCTGCCCTTCGGGAAGCTTGGCAAGCTGTTTCAGTCGGGCAAGCGCATGGAGGGGCTGACCGGTTTCCTTAAGGGGCCGCTGAAGGAGATCACGACCCCTCTCAGCCGCATCAAATCGCTCAACGGTCTGGTCCTCGGTTCCTACAAAGCCGGGCGAGCCGGCGGCCTCGGTCGGCTGAGCTCTCTCGGTCACATGGGAAGCGTTTTCACCCGATTCTCGAACTTCGGCGGCGCGGGATTCGCTAACGTCTGGACTCGCATCGCGGGAGGTTCAAGTCGGGCCTATATGGTCGCCTTCTCGAAGGCCGTCGACGATTTTCCGGCGGCACGGCGCGCCATCCTCGATGGACAGCTTGCTGGAACCCCGCTGGCTAAGGTGGTGTCAGACGGTGGTCAGGCGCTCACCCGCATCGATCAGATATTCAACGTGGGTGAATACGCTGTCAAGAAGGGGCACACGGTGGAGACCAAGGTCGAGTCATTCGCCGGTTCGAGTTCCGTAGACGCGTGGCGCTCTCAGCTGTGACCCGGGTGGAGACCCCTTCGGGGGTTCCATCGTTCCGACTGCTTCTGCCTCAAGGTTGGGAGGAGCTTCCCGCAACCAGGGAGTCGATTGCGCAGCTCACGGCGCTATCCAGTGCGGTGTTCAAATCGCAGCACCGCCCAGACCTCGATAGCGAATTCACGCGCATGATGGAACTGGCGACGCGACGGATGAAACAGGCCGGCGTCTTCGCTATCTACCTTCAGACCACTGTTCCTGAAGACGATGTGCTGCCGCTCTCCATGAGCGCCTCGATCGTCCGCGGGCGTTTGGGAGGAACCCTCGACCGCGAAGTCAGCTCGCTGTTCCGCGACAGAGGCGCCGCCTTCCTCTCCGACAATCACCAGATCGTTCGCTGGACAGCCGACACAGTGCACGACGGAGAATTCACGGGAACGTCATCGCGCGTCATCGACTATCTGATCCCGGTTCCTGGGGCAGGGCGACGCACTGCCCTCCAATTCACCACCACACTCGTACATCCAACCGGGGACGACGAGGCCAGCGAACTCGTCGACCAGATGGCGCAGCTCAGCGACGTCATCGTGAGTACTTTTAGCTGGGAAGGGGCCCCGGCATGAGCTATACCATGCTCTATGACAGCTCCATCTGGCATCCGATACCCCGGGATTTTCCCACCGACGAATGGGCGTCAGCCGAGGCATGGGCCGATGGGTTCGTCGCACTGTTCGAGGTCGACCTCGGGCCTCTCGCGTCAGACGGCAAGGCCGCGCTCCGCGAGTTCGCTTTCTCGGCGATAGCCGATCGTCAACCGGATGTCGCGGAGTCACTCGTCTTCTGCCCCCGGGTTCTTCCCGTGTTGGGAATTGTCAACGTGATGTTCCTCCAGGCGGCCCAGGATGACGAAGTCGATCTGACCGCACTCGCCGCCAGCGACCCCCGAGCCCAGTTGGAGCCCACTGTCGAACCATTCGAAACCACCGACCTCGGGGTCGGCGCTCGCGGTGCGGTGGTGATCGACTCGGCTGACGACCTCAGCGCGGCCGGTGCGTTCACCTACGCGTTTCAGCGCCACGATCAAGTGGTCTACGTGGCGGCTACGGCCGACCGGGTCACTGAAGCCACGCTTATGCTGACCTTCGTCGACGACCTCGTACGAGGCATCAGCGTAGAGGCATTGTGACGCAGCGCAATCGTGATCGAAATCCGCAGCAGGTACTCAGTGCCACAGACGTCACGGTAGCCCGGGCGAAGGAGATCAGTTCCATTTCCCGAGTACGAATCATCCGTTCGCTCGAAGATGCCGCCCTCGAAAGGCTCGACCCGCAGGTTTTGCGAGCCGTCACGGATGTGGATCGTCGTTTTGATCGTGAGCACGCCGAACTGAGCGGGGAATACGAGAGACGCTTCGACGCCATGGAACCCGATCCGGCTGGCCGTCCGGTTTCGGGAGCGGCAGACGTGTTCGGCATGCTGTTGGCCGTGATTGCTGTCGCGTTGGTGCTCGCGGGAGACAAATTCGGCTCGGCTGTGCCACTCGCCCCCGCGGCCGTCACGGCAACGGTGCTGATTGTCGTGGCCGCCTGTCTTCATGCGGCCGTGGCTCTGGGCAGGAGTCGCTCAGGCCGGGGTGCGTCACACGCCTGGTCGATGATTGTGGTGACTGCCGCGGCGGCATTAATCACCGCGGCGTGGCTCGTCGTGCGGTGGCAGCGCCAGTCTGATCAAGAATTTGCCTACATTCTCGTTCTCGCCGCGGTCATTGTGGTCGGCGGACTCATCTGTCTCTTGGTGGCGGTCGGGGCGGGCAGGAATGCCGCCCGTCGCGCGCACGCTCTTCGTGCGGGAGCACTACGCAGAATTGATGAGACGGCTGATCTCGAATCAGCCTTGGAGATCGCGCGCACCAGGAGCCAGTCGGAGGCGCGAAGCTTTCTCGAACGGATGCCGGGGGAGCGTCGGCGCGAACTCGACGAGGCCATTCTTGCCGGGGTGCGCGAAATGCTCAAGAAAGAAGAGTACGGGCTCGAGTTCGTGCGACCTCTCCGCGAATCTCCTCGATTCGAACTGCGATACACCGAAAAGCTCTAGCGCGGGATGCGGATATCGCGGGCTATTCCCTCGTGTTCGGCGCCTCGACGCTCGTTTCGATGAGACCGCCGATCATTTGACCGAAGCCTCCACCCCGGCTAGTATTAATCAGGTGTGTGCTTTGTCGTGCGCTTGAATCATGCCCACTGTCTTATCGGCAGTTGGAACCATGACAGGCTCGGGCATCTGACATACACAGCTGGGTTTGTTTTCGTTCAAGTTCTTCATTGGCGCAAGCAGCCCCCACGGCATACCACTCAGAATCTCAAACACGGGGTTCGCGCGTGGTGCAAAACGGTTCGAAACACTCCAGTGGATCGGGCCGGATGCTAATGAACCAACTGTCACCGTGCAGTAAATACAAGGAGTACGTAGTGCCCACCATTCAGCAGCTGGTCCGTAAGGGACGCAGCCCCAAGGTCGTCAAGACCAAGGCGCCTGCGCTCAAGGCCAATCCTCAGCAGCGCGGTGTGTGCACCCGCGTCTACACGACCACCCCGAAGAAGCCGAACTCGGCTCTGCGCAAGGTTGCTCGTGTCAAGCTCAGCAACGGCACCGAGATCACCGCTTACATCCCCGGCGAAGGCCACAACCTGCAGGAGCACTCGATGGTGCTCGTGCGCGGCGGTCGTGTGAAAGACCTCCCCGGTGTGCGCTACAAGATCGTACGCGGCGCGCTCGACACCCAGGCCGTAAAGAATCGCAAGCAGGCTCGCAGCCGCTACGGAGCGAAAATGGACAAGAAGTAATGCCTCGTAAAGGACCAGCACCCAAGCGCCCCGTCGTCGCCGACCCGGTTTACGGCGCCCCCATCGTCAGTCAGCTCGTCAACAAGATTCTTCTTGATGGCAAGAAGGGCCTCGCCGAGAAGATCGTTTATGACGCTCTCTCCGGTGTCGCGACCAAGAACGGTGCGGATGCGGTCGTGACGCTGAAAAAGGCGCTCGACAACGTGCGCCCCACCATTGAGGTCAAGAGCCGTCGCGTCGGTGGTTCGACCTACCAGGTGCCGGTTGAGGTCAAGCCTCACCGCGCCAACACTCTCGCACTGCGCTGGCTCACCACCTACGCCAAGGGCCGTCGTGAGAAGACCATGACCGAGCGTCTCACCAACGAGATCCTCGACGCCTCCAACGGCCTCGGTGCTGCGGTGAAGCGTCGCGAGGACACTCACAAGATGGCTGACGCCAACAAGGCTTTCGCGCACTACCGCTGGTAATACTCTCTTCCGCTGGTCGAGCTTGTCGAGACCTCCTGTCTCGACAGTGAGGGCCTGACAGGCTCGACCGCGATCATCACATAATTTCGGAGGACATCCGTGGCACAAGACGTGCTCACCGACCTGAACAAGGTCCGCAATATCGGCATCATGGCTCACATCGATGCTGGCAAGACCACTACCACCGAGCGCATCCTGTACTACACCGGTATCACCCACAAGATCGGTGAGGTGCACGATGGTGCAGCCACGATGGACTGGATGGCGCAGGAGCAGGAACGCGGCATCACCATCACGTCGGCGGCGACTACCTGTTTCTGGAACAAGAACCAGATCAACATCATCGACACCCCCGGCCACGTGGACTTCACCGTCGAGGTGGAGCGTTCGCTCCGCGTTCTCGACGGCGCCGTTGCCGTCTTCGACGGCAAGGAGGGCGTCGAGCCCCAGTCCGAGACCGTGTGGCGCCAGGCCGACAAGTACGACGTGCCCCGCATCTGCTTCGTCAACAAGATGGACAAGCTCGGCGCGGACTTCTACTTCACCGTCGAGACCATCATCAAGCGCCTCGGCGCGAAGCCGCTGGTCATCCAGCTTCCGATCGGTTTCGAGAGCACCTTCGAGGGTGTTGTCGACCTGGTCGAGATGCGCGCGCTGACCTGGCGCGGTGACTCGAAGGGTGACGTCGAGCTCGGTGCCAAGTACGACATCGAGGAGATCCCCGCAGACCTCGTCGAGAAGGCAAACGAGTACCGTGCGACGCTTCTCGAAGTTGTCGCCGAGACCGACGACGTGCTGCTCGAACGCTTCCTGAACGGCGACACCAACTTTTCGGTTGCCGAGATCAAGGCCGCGATCCGCAAGCTCACCGTCGCCAGCCAGATCTACCCCGTGCTCTGTGGTTCCGCGTTCAAGAACCGTGGTGTGCAGCCGATGCTGGACGCCGTTGTCGACTACCTGCCGAGTCCGCTCGACGTGCCGGCGACTGAAGGCCGCGACATCCGCGACGAGGAGAAGATCGTCGAGCGTCACCCTGACCCGAAGGATCCCTTTGCGGCCCTCGCGTTCAAGGTCGCTGTTCACCCCTTCTTCGGTCGTCTCACCTACATCCGCGTCTACTCCGGCCACCTTGCCTCCGGTGGGCAGGTTATGAACTCGACCAAGGGCAAGAAGGAGCGCATCGGCAAGATCTTCCAGATGCACTCCAACAAGGAGAATCCTGTCGACTCGGTGACCGCCGGCCACATCTACGCGGTCATCGGCCTCAAAGACACGACCACGGGTGACACGCTGTCCGACCCGAGCGACCAGATCGTTCTCGAGTCGATGACGTTCCCCGAGCCCGTGATCGAGGTCGCGATCGAGCCGAAGACCAAGGCCGACCAGGAGAAGCTGGGTATCGCTATCCAGAAGCTCGCTGAAGAGGACCCGACCTTCCGCACCGAGCAGAACCAGGACACCGGCCAGACGGTCATCAAAGGAATGGGCGAGCTTCACCTCGACATTCTGGTGGACCGGATGAAGCGCGAGTTCGGCGTCGAGGCGAACGTCGGTAAGCCGCAGGTTGCTTACCGCGAGACGATTCGTCGCATCGTCGAGAAGCACGACTTCACTCACAAGAAGCAGACCGGTGGTTCTGGCCAGTTCGCCAAGATCCAGATCTCGCTTGAGCCGATGGAGGTGACCGCTGACAAGATCTACGAGTTCGAAAACAAGGTCACCGGTGGGCGCATTCCGCGCGAGTACATCCCGTCTGTCGATCACGGAATCCAGGACGCGCTGCAGGTTGGCGTGCTCGCGGGTTACCCGATGGTCGGTGTGAAGGCGATCCTCCTCGATGGCGCATCTCACGATGTCGACTCGTCGGAGATGGCCTTCAAGATCGCCGGTTCCATGGCCTTCAAGGAAGCGGCCCGCAAGGCCGATCCCGTGTTGCTTGAGCCGTTGATGGCCGTCGAGGTGCGTACCCCAGAGGAATATATGGGTGACGTGATCGGTGACCTGAACTCCCGTCGTGGCCAGATCCAGTCGATGGAAGATGCGACCGGTGTGAAGGTAGTCACGGCCAAAGTCCCGCTGTCGGAGATGTTCGGTTACGTCGGCGACCTGAGGTCGAAGACCTCTGGTCGTGCGGTGTATTCGATGAGTTTCGACAGCTACTCCGAGGTGCCGCGCGCGGTCGCCGAGGAGATCATCCAGAAGAACAAGGGCGAGTAAGACTCTCTGCGGAGGGCCTGTTCGTCCGAGTAACATAGCTAAATCCCAACCCCGTAGCGCGAGCGATCGAAATCCGTCGATCGTGAGCGTCTACACCTAAGTCCTGAGGAGGACCCATTGGCGAAGGCAAAGTTCGAGCGGACTAAGCCGCACGTCAACATCGGTACCATTGGTCACGTCGACCACGGTAAGACCACGTTGACGGCTGCAATTACCAAGGTGCTGCACGACAAGTACCCCACCCTGAACACTGCTTCGGCGTTCGATCAGATCGACAACTCCCCTGAGGAGAAGCAGCGCGGTATCACGATCAACATCTCCCACGTGGAGTACCAGACCGAGAAGCGCCACTACGCACACGTAGACGCTCCCGGTCACGCTGACTACATCAAGAACATGATCACGGGTGCCGCGCAGATGGACGGCGCGATCCTTGTTGTTGCGGCAACCGACGGCCCGATGCCCCAGACTCGTGAGCACGTTCTGCTCGCCCGCCAGGTTGGCGTGCCATACATCGTCGTCGCGCTGAACAAGTCCGACGTCGTCGACGACGAGGAGATCCTCGAGCTCGTCGAGATCGAGGTTCGCGAGCTGCTCTCCAGCCAGGAGTTCGATGGCGACAACGCTCCCGTTGTTCGCGTTTCGGCACTCAAGGCGCTCGAGGGCGACGAGAAGTGGGCAGCGACCGTTGCCGACCTCATGGACAAGGTCGACGAGTTCGTGCCGGAGCCCGTTCGCGAGACCGAGAAGCCCTTCCTCATGCCCGTCGAGGACGTCTTCACGATCACCGGCCGTGGAACAGTCATCACCGGTCGTGTCGAGCGTGGCATCCTGAAGCCGAACGACGAGGTTGAAATCGTCGGCATTAAGGAGAAGTCCTCCAAGACCATCGTCACCGCCATCGAGATGTTCCGCAAGACCCTCGACGACGCGCGCGCCGGTGAGAACGTCGGACTCCTGCTCCGTGGAACGAAGCGTGAAGAGGTCGAGCGCGGCCAGGTTGTCGTCAAGCCCGGTTCGGTCACGCCGCACACCGAGTTCGAGGCGAACGCCTACATCCTGTCCAAGGATGAGGGTGGCCGTCACAACCCGTTCTACGCGAACTACCGCCCGCAGTTCTACTTCCGCACCACGGACGTCACCGGCGTCATCTCGCTGCCAGAGGGCACCGAGATGGTCATGCCTGGTGACACCACCGAGATGACGGTCAACCTGATCCAGCCGATTGCCATGGAGGAGGGCCTCCGCTTCGCTATTCGCGAGGGTGGCCGCACCGTCGGCGCCGGCACGGTCGTGAAGATCCTCAAGTAGCACCTGCTTCGTAGTACGAAGGGTCGAGCCGAAAGGCTCGGCCCTTCGTCGTTAACGACCATGGTGTCTTCGGTCGTTCGGTCCGCCCCGGTCCGCCCCGCCCCGTGGCGATCGTTCCCTTTTGGTGCAAGTGTTTCGTGTCGCGCAGGACCGCTTGCGCCGGGAGGGAACATTCATACCCGTAAGTTGACGACTCCGGTCCTCCACAGGCCCCGTGTGCGGATGTTTTCCCCGTGCCCATGCTCTTGGTTCAGGTTGGAACGCTCACCGCGGCATCATTCTGCAATGAACGAAGCTCAGCAATCACTCGTGTTCGTCCGCGATCTCAGGCTGCCTGACGACACGAGACACCAGCACGCGCGGTCCGCCGCCGTTGGACGGGAGGTGCGTGTCGCCAGGGGCGTGTACATCGATCGAGAATCTCTGCGGGCGATGGATTCTCGAAGGAAGTATCTCGCCAGAGTCCGAGCGATCGCCGAGACGCGTCGAAATCGTCCCGTCCTTTCACACTGGTCAGCCGCGGCGATCCATGGGCTGCCGATGATCGGTGACTGGCCGTCGTACGTGCACATCACGCAGCCCAAGTGGATCGGAAGCCGAAGCCGCAACGGCGTCATTCGGCATTCCCTCGCCATAGACGACTCCGAGTTAGTCGAGATTCACGGGATGCTGGTAACTTCTGTGGTTCGCACGGTGCTCGATCTAGCGGCCATCGCGAGCACGATATCCGCTGTAGCCGCAGCCGACGCTGCGCTGCATAGTGATCGTTTCGATCGGCATCCTCCGCTTGCAACACAAGATGACCTGCATCGAGCATGGGAGCAACGGCTGCCGTTCCGTGGCCATGCTCGGGCGCTCGACATCGTGGAGTTCGCCACAACGGCCGCGGACACGCCCATAGAGTCAGTCAGTCGTGTGAACATGCGTGTGATCGGATGCCCACCTCCGCAACTACAGACGCCCTATTTCGATGGCGAAGGTTTCATCGGCGAGACGGATTTCTCTTGGCAGGAGTACGGCGCAATCGGGGAGGCAGACGGCGATCTTAAGTATCTGGATGAGGCGTATCGAGGGGGCCGGAGTGCCGAACGCGTAGTGCTCGATGAGAAAACTCGCGAAGACCGCCTTCGCGCACTGCCGCGTGCGGTCGCGCGATGGCGTTGGAACGTTGCTATCAATCCCCGGGCCCTGCGCAGTCGCCTCGTTCCTCTTGGCCTGCCGATGAAGCCTTGATCGGCGTCATTGTTCCCTTTTGCGATGTCTGTTCCCCTTCGACGCGGAACAAACGTCGCAAAAGGGAACAATCGCGCTGGGCAAGCCGGCGCGCGACACACGATCCTTTGCTCTGCGCAACCCCGTTGCACGCGGAGGGTGGCTGCCTACGATGAAGTCATGACTCGACTCCGTCACAGTGACTCGTCCTCGACGGGGCTGCGGAGGGTACGGGCTGGTCGCGGATTCTCCTACAAGGATGTCGCGGGGCATCCGATCACCGACGCGGAATTGCGCACCCGCATCGAGGCGCTGGCGATACCGCCGGCCTGGACCGACGTCTGGATCGCTCCGTACGCGAATGGCCACATCCAGGCCACGGGACTCGATGCCGCCGGTCGCCGCCAATACATCTACCATCCCACCTGGCGCGAACAGAAGGACCGCATCAAATACGATCGTGCCTTGAGCCTTGCCGAGTTGCTGCCATCGGCTCGCAGAGCGGTGACGATCGACCTGCGCGACGACAGGCCGTCGAAGGAGCGTGCGCTGGCCGCCGCATTCCGGATGCTCGACACAGGCTCCCTGCGGGTCGGATCGGAACAGTACGCCGAAGCCCACGGCAGTCACGGTCTCTCCACCCTCCTCTGCTCCCACGCGACGGTGAGCGGTGACACGGTGGCGCTCGACTTCCCCGCGAAGAGCGGGCAGGAGTGGCAGTCCGAGATCACCGATGCCGACCTCGCCGCCGTGCTGCGCTCACTGAAACGTCGCGGCGGGAGGGCGCGGCTGCTGGCCTGGCGCGACGAGTCGTCGTGGCATCCGCTCACCGCTCAGGAGATCAATGACTACGTGCGCGAGCGTACCGGCGGAGAATTCACCGCCAAGGACTTCCGCACCCTGCACGGCAGCGCGGCGGCCGCGATCAGCCTGGCGAAGCACGGCCCGGAGAAGACCAGGTCCGCCAGGGATCGTGCGCTGGCGCAGGCGATGCGGGATGCCGCGGAGGTGCTCGGCAACACCCCGACCATCGCCAGGTCGAGCTATGTCGATCCGCGGATCGTCGACCACTACGTCGGCGGCGTCACGATCGATCCGGCTCGGACCAAATCTGCCGAAAGTGAGCTGAGAACGCTTCTCTTCGACTAGTGCTAGCCATATCGCAGCAACCGGACGACAATGAAGGCCTCGGAGCCTTTTCGGCACGGGTTGATCACAGGGAGATGTTATGGGGCTGGAAGATATCACCAAGAAGGCGCAGGCGTTCCTGAACGACGACAAGGTCAAGGACGCGCTGAAGAGCGAACAGGCAGAGGGAATCAGCGACAAGCTTCTCGATGGTGTGGCCGATGTCGCCAACAAGGTGACCGGCGGCAAGTTCGAAGGGCAGATCGATGGAGCCCGCGACGCTGCGGACAAGCAGGTCGGCAACGAGTAGTTCTCCCGCATGGCGCCGGCTTGCCGACGCAACCGAGAGTGAGGCGGCACGCGATCCGCACGCGTCGTTCACCTGCCAGCGCGCCGCCTCGCCCTTGGTCATCACCTCTGGGCGAGCTGGGGCCATCGCGAGCGATGACGACACGCCGAAGTGTGACACGCCCGGGTTGCAGCAACTCATAACCTGTGGCAGACTCTTCTAGTTCAACAAACCTGTCCTTCGTGATGGGTTCACTGCCAGGCAGTGCATAGGTGTGAGGTTTCGACTCGAAAGAGGCAGCCACCATCTAGGCCGCGGGTAGCAGAACACGACTTAATCGAAACCCACGGTTCGTGCCTGTAGAAAGCAACGTCTACAGGTTTGTGCCAGTGCGAGGTTTGTGCCCGTGCAGGGCGACACGCCCGAGCGCGGGGGTCGGTCACGGCACAGTAATTGACACAAAAACAGTGGTGCGAAGCGCAGTGCTCCTCATGGCGCGCAGCTGAGCTAACCAAACATCCAATAGTCGCTCAGGCAGCCACGATGTTCTAAAGAGAGTGAGTCACACATGGCGGGACAAAAGATCCGCATCCGACTTAAGTCGTATGACCACGAGGTCATCGACAGCTCGGCGCGCAAGATCGTCGACACGGTTACCCGTGCAGGCGCGACTGTCGTCGGCCCGGTGCCCCTTCCTACCGAGAAGAACGTGATCGTCGTGATCCGCTCTCCTCACAAGTACAAGGACAGCCGCGAGCACTTCGAAAAGCGCACCCACAAGCGCCTGATCGACATCATTGACCCGACGCCGAAGGCCGTCGACTCGCTTATGCGTCTTGACCTGCCGGCCGACGTCAACATCGAGATCAAGCTGTAGGGGATCTGAGATGGCTACCACTAAAACAAGCAAGGGACTGCTGGGTAAGAAGCTCGGTATGACCCAGGTTTGGGATGCGAACAACAAGCTCATCCCGGTGACCGTCGTTGAGATCACCCCCAACGTCGTCACACAATTGCGCACCCCAGAGGTCGACGGCTACAGCGCCGTGCAGATCGCGTTCGGTGCGATCGACCCGCGCAAGGTTAACAAGCCGGCCACCGGTCACTTCGACAAGGCGGGCGTCACGCCTCGCCGTCACCTCACCGAGGTGCGCACCGCGGATGCCGCGGAATACGCACTCGGCCAGGAGATCGCCGTCGACATCTTCGAAGCGGGCCAGAAGGTCGACGTGGTTGGCACGTCAAAGGGCAAGGGCTTCGCCGGGGTCATGAAGCGTCACAACTTCAAGGGTGTCTCGTCCTCGCATGGTTCGCACCGTAACCACCGCAAACCAGGCTCGATCGGCGCCTCCTCGACCCCCAGCCGGGTCTTCAAGGGAATGCGCATGGCCGGCCGTATGGGTGGCGACCGCGTCACCGCGATGAACCTCACCGTCCACTCGGTCGACCTCGAGAAGAACATCATTCTCGTCAAGGGCGCCGTTCCCGGTGCCAAGGGCCGCATCGTCTTCGTCCGCAACGCAGTGAAGGGAGTGTAGTCACTCATGGCTGACGCAGTTAACACTCAAACTGGCACGCTCGACGTCATCGACTCGAAGGGCAAGAAGGTCGGCTCGGTCGATCTTCCCGCCGAGACCTTCGACGTTCAGACCAACATCCCCCTCATCCACCAGGTCGTCGTCGCCCAGCGCGCCGCGGCTCGCCAGGGTACGCACAACACCCTGCGTCGTGGTGAGGTGTCCGGTGCCGGCCGCAAGCCGTTCAAGCAGAAGGGAACCGGTCGTGCTCGTCAGGGCTCGATCCGTGCTCCCCAGATGACCGGCGGTGGAATCGTCCACGGACCCCACCCTCGCGACTATGCACAGCGCACCCCCAAGAAGATGATCGCCGCAGCCCTCCGCGGAGCGCTCTCCGACAGGGCACGCGGTGGACGCATCCATGTCATCGACTCGCTCTCCGTTGGAGACGTGCCGTCGACCAAGACGATCGTCGAGCTGCTCGACAGCATCGCCACCAGCAAGCACGTTCTGATCGTGCTCGAGCGTGACGACGTGGTCAGCCACAAGAGCGTTCGCAACATCCCGTCCGTTCACGTTCTGCCCTACGACCAGCTCAACGCCTACGACGTACTCGTGAGTGACGACATCGTCTTCACCAAGGGTGCTTTCGACGGCTTCGTCGCCGGCCCGAAGGCCGTCACGGTCGTCGAGACTGAGGATGCCGCAGAGCCCGCGAGCAAGAAGCGCGTGAGTCCTGAGCGTGCTGCCGCCAAGAAGGAGAAGGCCGCTTCTCAGAAAGAGGAGGTCAGCGCATGACCGCGACCAACAAAGACCCGCGTGACGTGATTCTGTCGCCCGTCGTCTCCGAGAAGAGCTACAGCCTGATCGACCAGGGCAAGTACACCTTCCTCGTCGACCCCCGTTCGAACAAGACCGAGATCAAGCTGGCGATCGAAAAGATCTTCGGCGTTCAGGTCGCCTCGATCAACACCCTGAACAAAAAGGGCAAGACGCAGCGCACCAAGTTCGGTATCGGTCATCGCAAAGACACCAAGCGTGCGATCGTGACGCTCAAGTCCGGTTCCATCGACATCTTCACAGCTGTCGGCTAAGGGATCAGGGAGATAAACCATGGCTATTCGTAAGTACAAGCCCACGACCCCAGGTCGTCGCGGTTCCTCGGTTGCAGACTTTGCCGAGATCACCCGCTCGACCCCGGAGAAGTCGCTGCTCCGCCCGCTGCCCAAGACCGGTGGTCGTAACAACGCGGGTCGTATCACAACCCGTCACATCGGTGGTGGACACAAGCGCCAGTACCGTGTGATCGACTTCAAGCGCAACGACAAAGACGGCGTCAATGCCCGCGTTGCCGAGATCGAGTACGACCCCAACCGTACGGCTCGCATCGCGCTGCTGCACTTCATCGACGGCACGAAGCGTTACATCATCGCGCCGAACAAGCTGAACCAGGGCGACATTGTCGAGTCGGGTGCCGGCGCGGACATCAAGCCGGGCAACAACCTGCCGTTGCGCAACATCCCCGTGGGTACTGTCATCCACGCGATCGAGCTCAAGCCGGGCGGGGGAGCCAAGATGGCTCGTTCGGCCGGAGCATCCGTTCGTCTCGTCGCCAAGGACGGTCCGTACGCGCAGCTCCGCCTGCCGTCGGGCGAGATCCGCAACGTTGACGCCCGCTGCCGCGCAACCATCGGCGAGGTCGGCAATGCCGAGCAGTCGAACATCAACTGGGGAAAGGCCGGCCGTATGCGCTGGAAGGGCGTACGCCCGACCGTGCGTGGTGTCGCCATGAACCCGGTCGACCACCCTCACGGTGGTGGAGAGGGCAAGACCTCTGGTGGACGCCACCCGGTCAGCCCGTGGGGCCAGAAGGAAGGCCGCACCCGCCACATCAACAAAGAGAGCGACCAGCTCATCGTTCGCCGCCGCAATGCCGGCAAGAAGCGCAAGTAGGAGTTGTAGAGGATGCCACGCAGTCTCAAAAAAGGCCCCTTCGTCGACGACCACCTGTTCCGCAAGGTGGCCAAGGCGAACGAAGCCAACAGCAAGAGCGTTATCAAGACCTGGTCGCGCCGCTCGATGATCATCCCGTCGTTCCTGGGACACACCATCGCAGTGCACGACGGCCGCAAGCACATCCCGGTGTTCATCACCGAGACCATGGTTGGGCACAAGCTCGGAGAGTTTGCCCCCACCCGCACCTTCCGTGGACACGAGAAGGACGACAAGAAGGGTCGTCGCCGCTAACGCGGTGACGGTAGGAGGACAAGAAATGGTGGAGTCGATCGCACGCGTGCGTCACATCCGCGTGACCCCCACGAAAGCTCGTCGCGTCGTCAACATGATCCGCGGCAAGCAGGCCCAGGAGGCCCTGGCCATCCTGAAGTTCGCGCCGCAGGGCGCGAGCGAGCCCGTCTACAAACTCGTCGCGTCCGCAATTGCGAACGCTCGGGTCAAGGCAGACGCAAGTAATAGCTACCTGGATGTCGAGGACCTGTTCGTCTCGTCGGCCTACGTCGACGAGGGAACGACCCTCAAGCGCTTCCAGCCTCGTGCACAGGGACGCGCTTTTCAGATCCTGAAGCGCACCAGCCACATCACGATCGTCCTGGCGACGCCGGACGAGAACGATGCGGTGGTCTCGACAGGCTCGACCAGCGCGAAGAAGGCAGGGAAGAAGTAATGGGACAGAAAGTAAACCCCTACGGGTTCCGTCTGGGCATCACCACCGACCACGTGTCGCGCTGGTTCTCCGACAGCACCAAGGTCGGACAGCGTTACAGCGACTACGTGGCTGAGGATGTCAAGATCCGCAACCTGCTCAAGACGTCACTTGACCGTGCCGGCGTTGCCCGTATCGAGATCGAGCGCACCCGCGACCGCGTTCGCGTCGACATCCACACCGCCCGCCCGGGCATTGTGATCGGTCGTCGTGGCGCCGAGGCGGAGCGTATTCGCACCGACCTCGAGAAGCTCTCGGGCAAGCAGATCCAGCTCAACATCCTCGAGGTAAAGAACCCTGAGGCTGAGGCTCAGCTCGTGGCACAGGGAATCGCCGAGCAGCTCAGCGCTCGCGTCGCCTTCCGTCGTGCGATGCGCAAGGGCCTGCAGGGTGCCCAGCGCACCTCCACCGTCAAGGGTGTTCGTATCCAGGTTTCCGGCCGCCTCGGTGGTGCGGAGATGAGCCGTTCCGAGTTCTACCGTGAAGGCCGCGTTCCACTGCATACCCTCCGCGCGAACATCGACTACGGCTTCTACGAGGCCAAGACCACCTTCGGCCGCATCGGTGTGAAGGTCTGGATCTACAAGGGCGACATCACCA
Organism: Glaciihabitans sp. UYNi722; assembly: GCF_040549465.1. Taxonomy (NCBI): domain Bacteria; kingdom Bacillati; phylum Actinomycetota; class Actinomycetes; order Micrococcales; family Microbacteriaceae; genus Glaciihabitans; species Glaciihabitans sp. UYNi722. The sequence continues at coordinate 194,422 of NZ_JBEPTL010000002.1, forward strand.
ACAAGGAACTTGCCCGCGAGCAGGCCAATGCCAAGTCCAGCCGTCCGGAGCGTCGTGACGACCGTCGCGACAGCCGTGACAGCGGACCCCGTCGTGGAGCTGCCCCGGCAGCCGCGGCTGCTCCCAAGGCGGAGGCTGCCCCGGCAGCAGTAGGAGCTGAAGGCTAATCATGTTGATTCCCCGCAGAGTTAAGCACCGCAAGCAGCACCACCCTGGCCGCACCGGCCAGGCGACCGGCGGTACCACGGTCACGTTCGGCGAGTACGGCATTCAGGCCATCACGCCCGCATACGTCACCAACCGCCAGATCGAGGCTGCTCGTATCGCGATGACACGTCACATCAAACGTGGTGGAAAGGTGTGGATCAACATCTACCCCGACCGCCCGCTCACTAAGAAGCCTGCTGAAACCCGCATGGGTTCCGGTAAGGGTTCGCCGGAGTGGTGGATTGCCAACGTCAAGCCGGGTCGCGTGCTCTTCGAGCTCGCCGGCGTAGACGAAACCGTAGCGCGCGAGGCACTGACTCGCGCCATTCACAAACTGCCTCTCAAGGCACGCATCATCAAGCGCGAGGAGGGTGACGCATAATGGCGATCGGTTCCAAGGAGCTCGCCCCCGTCGAGCTCGACACTTTTGAAGACGAGAGACTCGTCGACGAACTCAAAAAGGCCAAGGAAGAGCTGTTCAACCTGCGCTTCCAGTCGGCCACCGGCCAGCTGGAAAGCCACGGTCGCCTGCGCGCTGTGAAGCGTGACATCGCTCGCATCTACACGGTTATCCGTGAGCGCGAGCTGGGCATCCGTGCGACTCCCGCTCCGGTCGAGGTAGCTCCGAAGGCTGCCGCCAAGAAGACCAAGAAGACGACGGATGCTGCTGACGCGACTCCCGAGTCCGCGGGTCAAGCTAGCACTGCAGAGACGAAGGAGGCCTAGTCATGGCTAAAGCCGAAGAGAAAGTGGCTGAGAAGGTCGAACTTGACCGCGGCTACCGCAAGACCCGCCGTGGCTATGTCACCAGCGACAAGATGGAGAAGACCATCGTCGTCGAGGTCGAGGACCGCGTAAAGCACCCGCTGTACGGCAAGGTCATCCGCCGCACCTCCAAGGTGAAGGCGCACGACGAGGCCAACACGGCCGGTGTCGGCGACCTCGTCATCATCAGTGAGACCCGCCCCCTCAGCGCCACCAAGCGCTGGCGTCTGGTCGAGATCCTCGAGAAGGCTAAGTAAGCCGCGCGCTTGCTTCGATAAAGGACAAACCAAATGCTTCAGCAGGAATCCAGGCTCAAGGTCGCCGACAACACCGGCGCCAAAGAGCTGCTCACGATTCGCGTACTCGGTGGCTCCGGCCGTCGCTACGCCGGCCTTGGCGACGTCATCGTCGCCACGGTCAAGGATGCGATCCCTGGCGGTAACGTCAAGAAAGGTGATGTCGTCAAGGCGGTCATCGTTCGCACCAAGAAGGAGACCCGTCGCACGGACGGCTCATACATCAAGTTCGACGAGAACGCCGCTGTCATCCTCAAGGCTGACGGCGACCCTCGTGGTACCCGTATCTTCGGACCGGTCGGTCGCGAACTCCGCGACAAGAAGTTCATGAAGATCATCTCGCTGGCACCGGAGGTCATTTAGTCATGGCGAACATCAAAAAGGGCGATCTCGTCCAGCTGATTAGCGGCCGCAGTCAGGCACGCGGCGGCGACCGTGGCAAGCAGGGGCGCGTTCTCGAGGTCATCGTGGAGAAGAACCGCGTTGTCGTCGAGGGCCTCAACTTCGTCACCAAGCACGTCCGCGTTGGACAGACCCAGCGCGGCACGAAGACCGGTGGCATCGAGACTCACGAGGCTCCCATCCACGTTTCCAACGTGCAGGTCGTCGACCCCGACACCAAGCAGCCGGCTCGCGTCGGTTTCACCGTGACGACGGATGACCGCGGCAAGGCGGTGCGTGAGCGCTACTTCAAGACCTCGCGCCGCATCCCGGTGAAGAAGACCGACAGCAAGACCGACAGCAAGGCCAGCGACGCGAAAGACGCCGCACCGAAGGCGAAAGCCGCGCCGAAGGCCAAGACCGCATCCAAGGCAACTGAGAAGGACGCCGAGTAACTATGACTGACACTGCAACCGCAGCGTCGGCTGGCACTGCTCCAATCAAAGCAGGCCAGCCGCGCCTCAAGCAGAAGTACAAGACCGAGATCTCAGCGCAGCTGACCAAAGACTTTGGCTTCACGAACGTGCATCAGGTGCCCGGACTCGTGAAGATTGTCGTGAACACCGGTGTCGGCGAGGCTGCCCGCGATGGCAAGATCATCGATGGCGCCGTCAAAGACCTCACCGCGATCACCGGACAGAAGCCGCAGGTCACTGCGGCTCGCAAGTCGATCGCGCAGTTCAAGCTGCGTGAAGGCCAGCCGATCGGCGCCCACGTCACCCTCCGCGGTGACCGCGCATGGGAGTTCCTCGACCGTCTGCTCTCGCTCGCGCTTCCCCGCATCCGCGACTTCCGCGGCCTGAGTGACAAGCAGTTCGACGGCCACGGCAACTACACCTTCGGTCTCACGGAGCAGTCGATGTTCCATGAGATCGACCAGGACCGCATCGATCGTGTTCGTGGTTTCGACATCACTGTCGTCACCACTGCGAAGAACGACGACGAGGGTCGCGCGCTGCTCAAGGCGCTCGGCTTCCCGTTCCGCAACGCAGAGAACACCCCCGCCTAACAACCAACGCATCACCGATCACACAGGTCGGCATTCTTGTACAGGATGTCGAAACCGGGTGAGGAAGGCACCACCATCATGACAATGACAGATCCGGTCGCGGACCTGCTGACCAGACTGCGCAACGCGAACTCGGCCTACCACGACACCGTGTCCATGCCGAGCAGCAAGCTCAAATCCCACATCGCCGAGATCCTCAAGACCGAGGGTTACATCGGCGGTTGGAAGGTTGAGGATGCCCGCGTCGGCAAGACCCTGGTCCTCGACCTCAAATACGGCCCCAATCGCGAGCGCTCCATCGCTGGAATCAAGCGCGTCTCGAAGCCCGGCCTCCGCGTGTACGCAAAGTCGACCGAGATCCCTCGCGTTCTCGGCGGTCTCGGCGTCGCCATCCTGTCGACCTCTTCTGGGCTCCTCACGGATCGCCAGGCTTCGAAGAAGGGCGTGGGTGGGGAAGTCCTCGCCTACGTGTGGTAGCCAGTCATGTCACGTATTGGACGTCTTCCCATTGAGGTCCCTTCGGGGGTCACCGTCACGGTCGATGGTTCCGCTATCGCCGTCAAGGGTCCGAAGGGCGAGCTCGCGCTCACCGTTCCGAGCCCGATCCAGGTCAAGCTCGAGGATGGCCAGCTGCTCGTGAGCCGCCCGGATGACGAGCGCGAGTCGCGTTCGCTCCACGGCCTCACCCGCACGCTGATCGCCAACCAGATCATCGGCGTCACCGACGGCTACTCCAAAGGCCTCGAGATCGTCGGAACCGGTTATCGTGTGCAGGCGAAAGGCAGCTCGCTCGAGTTCGCCCTTGGTTTCTCGCACTCGATCACGGTCGATCCCCCCGCAGGCATCAGCTTTGCCGTCGAAGGCAACAACAAGCTGACGGTGCACGGCATCGACAAGCAGGCCGTCGGTGAGGTCGCCGCCAACATTCGGAAGCTGCGTAAGCCTGAGCCTTATAAGGGCAAGGGCGTTCGCTACGCAGGCGAAGTAGTCCGCCGCAAGGCCGGAAAGAGTGGTAAGTAATCATGGCTCTCGGAACTAGAGGCACAAGCAAGTCGGCCGCCAAAGGCCGTCGGCACGCACGTCTTCGCAAGAAGATCGTGGGCACCGAGGTGCGTCCGCGCCTGGTGGTCACCCGTTCGGCCCGTCACGTCTTCGTGCAGGTCGTCGACGACAGCAAGGGTTTCACCCTGGCGTCGGCGTCGACCCTCGAGGCCGACCTGCGCACCTTCGATGGTGACAAGACCGCCAAGGCCCGCAAGGTCGGCGAACTCGTCGCGGAGCGTGCAAAGAAGGCCGGTATCGAGGCCGTCGTATTCGATCGTGGTGGTAGCAAGTACGCGGGACGCGTCGCTGCCATCGCCGAGGGAGCTCGAGAGGGTGGACTGGACCTGTGAGCGACACAACTAACACAAGCAACGCAAGCAAGGAGCCGAACGTGGCCGAAGCAGAGCCGACCGTCGAGGTCGTCGAGACTGCAGCCGCAACCGAGCCCGCAGCCAACGAGCCTCGTGAGGCCCGCCGCGGTGGTCGTGAGCGCAACCCCAACCAGCAGCGTGGGAGCCGTGACTCTGAGAAGAGCCAGTTCCTTGAGCGCGTTGTCACCATCAACCGCGTTTCCAAGGTCGTCAAGGGTGGTCGTCGCTTCAGCTTCACCGCGCTCGTCGTCGTCGGAGACGGTAACGGACTGGTCGGCGTTGGTTACGGCAAGGCCCGCGAGGTGCCGACCGCGATCTCCAAGGGCGTCGAGGAAGCGAAGAAGAACTTCTTCCGCGTTCCCCGCGTCGGAGTCACGATTCCGCACCCCGTCCAGGGCGAGGCCGCGGCCGGTGTCGTGCTGCTGCGTCCGGCATCCGCTGGTACCGGTGTTATCGCCGGCGGCCCGGTGCGTGCCGTACTCGAGTGCGCAGGCATCCACGACGTCCTGAGCAAGTCGCTCGGCTCGTCGAACACGATCAACATCGTGCACGCAACCGTCGCTGCCCTCAAGCAGTTGGAGGAGCCGAGCGCGGTCGCCGCACGTCGTGGCCTCTCGCTCGAGGATGTCGCGCCCGCGCGCCTCCTACGCGCCCAGGCTGACGCGTCCAGCGCAGCTACAGCGAAGGCAGGTGTCTGATGGCCGGTCGCCTGAAGGTAACCCAGATCAAGTCCAAAATTAGTGAGAAGCAGAACCAGCGCGACACGCTTCGGAGCCTCGGCCTCAAGCGCATCGGCGACGTCGTTGTTCGCGAGGATACCTCGCAGAACCGCGGCTACGTTCGCACCGTCGCTCACCTGGTGAAGGTCGAGGAGATTGACTAATGGCTGACACAGTGCCAAACAAAGATGCGAAGCCAGCAGAGAAGAAGGCGCCGGCCGCCAAGGCCGCCGCTCCGAAGTCTGCTGCCGCCAAGGCGCCCGCGAAGGCTGCTGCGACTACCAAGGCTGCAGCGACCGCCAAGGCTCCGGCCAAGGCCGCTGCCAAGCCGGCCACCGCGAAGGCTCCTGCCGCCAAGGCACCGGCGAAGGCTGCCGCTCCGAAGGCTGCCGCTCCGAAGGCTGCTGCGGCGAAGTCAGACGACTCCGCTGCCGCGTCGACGCCCACCAGCACCACCAAGGCCGCTCCTGCGAAGAAGGCTGCAAAGCCTGTCGCCGGGGCGCGTCCCCAGGTGCTCAAGATGCATCACCTCCGTCCGGCTGCCGGTGCGAAGAAAGACCGCACCCGTGTCGGTCGTGGTGAAGGATCCAAGGGCAAGACCGCGGGTCGTGGTACCAAGGGTACGAAGGCTCGTTACCAGGTTCGCGTAGGGCTTGAGGGTGGAAACCTGAACAGCATCATGCGCACCCCGAAGCTTCGCGGCTTCACGAACCCGTTCCGCGTCGAGTACCAGGTGGTCAACCTGGAGAAGCTCGTCGAGCTCTATCCCAGGGGTGGGGATGTCACGATCAGTGATCTCGTCGCCAAGGGAGCAGTACGCAAGAACGAGAAGGTCAAGGTTCTCGGGCAGGGTGACATTGCGGTTAAGCTGAACGTTGCCGTTGACAAGGTCTCTGGCTCGGCTGAGCAAAAGATCGTTGCAGCGGGCGGCTCCGTAAACTGAAGTCTTCCGGGCGCCTTTCGGCGCCCGGTCGACTTCGTCGCGTAGTCACCGTGGTGGCCCGAAAGGGCCACCTGCTTTGCCCGACAGAGTTCAACCAGGAGGCCTCGTGTTCAGAGCCGTAGCGCGGATTTTCCGCACCCCCGACCTTCGAAAGAAGATCGGCTTTACGCTCGCGCTGATCGCCCTGTTCAGGCTAGGGTCATTCATCCCGGCTCCGTTCGTCGACTTCGCTAACGTGCAACAGTGCCTCGCGGCCAACTCAGGTACCTCGGGTCTCTACGAGCTTGTCAACCTCTTCAGCGGTGGCGCACTCCTGCAGCTCTCGGTATTCGCCCTCGGGATCATGCCGTACATCACGGCCTCGATCATCGTGCAACTGCTGCGCGTGGTCATCCCGCACTTCGACACCCTCTACAAAGAGGGCCAGTCCGGTCAGGCCCGCCTGACGCAGTACACCCGCTACCTCACCATCGCGCTCGGTGTGCTGCAGTCGACCACCCTGATCACCGTCGCACGAAGCGGCGCGCTGTTCCCCACCTCATCCGGAACGCCCGCCTGCTCGGCGCTCATCACCAACTCCTCCTGGTACGCCATCCTGCTCATGGTCATCACGATGACGGCCGGCACCGGCCTCATCATGTGGATGGGTGAACTCATCACCGAGCGCGGCATCGGTAACGGAATGTCGATCCTCATCTTCACCTCCATCGCAGCCCGCTTCCCCGGCTCGCTCTGGGCGATCAAGGAGTCGAAGAACTTCGAGACCTTCCTCTTCGTCATCGCGATGGGAATCGTGATCATGGCACTCGTCGTATTCGTGGAGCAATCGCAGCGACGAATACCCGTACAGTATGCCAAGCGAATGGTGGGCCGTCGAACCTACGGCGGCAACAACACCTACATCCCGATCAAGGTCAATATGGCCGGTGTCGTGCCGGTGATCTTCGCCTCGTCGCTTCTCTATCTGCCCGCTCTCATCGCGCAGTTCAACCAGCCCGCCGCGGGCAAATCTCCCGCTCCATGGGTCACCTGGATCTCTGACAACCTGCGTACCGGCGACAACCCGCTGTACATGCTGTTGTACTTCCTGCTCATCGTCGGATTCACCTACTTCTACGTCGCCATCACCTTCAATCCGGAGGAAGTGGCCGACAACATGAAGAAGTACGGAGGGTTCATCCCGGGCATCCGTGCCGGTCGTCCGACCGCCGAGTACCTGGACTATGTGCTCACGCGAGTGACCCTCCCCGGCTCGCTCTACCTCGGAATCATCGCCCTCGTGCCGCTGATCGCCCTTGGCCTGTTCGGTGCCAACCAGAACTTCCCGTTCGGTGGCGCCAGCATCCTGATCATCGTCGGTGTCGGTCTCGAAACCGTGAAGCAGATCGACTCACAGCTGCAACAGCGTCACTACGAGGGCCTCCTCCGGTGACCCGCCTCCTTATCGTCGGTCCTCCGGGCGCTGGTAAGGGTACGCAGTCGGCTCGGCTCTCCTCCAGCTACTCGATTCCCGCGATCGCGACGGGCGACATCTTTCGCAAGAACATCGCGGATGAGACGCCGCTCGGTATGAAGGTCAAGGCCATCGTTGACGCGGGCGACTACGTTCCCGACTCGCTGACCAACGAGCTCGTGAAGAGCCGTCTCGAAGAGGAGGACGCCCTCGCAGGTTTTCTGCTCGACGGCTATCCCCGCACGCTCGAGCAGGTCGACTATCTCGACCGTCTCCTCAAGTCAAAGGGCCAGCACCTTGATGCTGTCATCCAGTTGGCCGCAGACCAGGAGGAGGTTGTCGCGAGGCTCCGCAAGCGTGCGATCGAGCAGGGTCGCGTGGATGACTCGGAGGAGGCCATCCGTCACCGCCAGCAGGTCTACGCTCGCGAGACCACGCCGCTCATCGCCGTCTATCGCGACTGGGATCTCCTCATTGAGGTCGACGGTCTCGGCGACATCGACGAGGTCAGCTCTCGCATCTCGGATGCTCTCGACGATCGCGGAATCGCGCCAGCGGCCTGAGTGGCTTTTCGCAGGAACATCTACAAGTCGCCGGCCGAACTCCGGTCGATGCTCGCGCCCGGTCGTGCAACGGCCGCCTCGCTCGCAGCTGTGCGCGCGGCGATTCGGCCTGGGGTGACGACTCTCGAGCTCGATGCGATCGCCGAGAAGACCATCCGTGATCTTGGCGGCGTGCCCAACTTTATGAAGGAACCGGGCTATCGGCACACGATTTGCACCTCAGTGAACGACGATGTGGTGCACGGTATCCCCGGGGCGCGCGTCCTCGAGCCAGGCGACATCGTTTCGATCGACAGCGGCGCCGAGATCGGCGGCTGGAACGGGGACGCCGCCATCAGTGTCGTCGTCCCCGATGCATCGCGACCTGAGCTGGTGGCCGAACGCCAGAAGCTTGCGGATGTCGCTGAGCAATCGCTCTGGCGCGGCATCGCCGCACTGGCCAGCGTGACCCACCTCAACCACATCGGTGACGCCATCGAGGGCTACATCGAATCGCAGGGGAGCTACGGAATCCTCGAAGACTATGTCGGCCACGGCATCGGTCGCTCGATGCACGAGGAGCCGCCGGTCTTCAACTACCGCGTCCGCGATCGAGGTCCGCAGGTGAAGCCCGGCCTGGTCGTGGCGATCGAGCCGATGGTGACCATCGGGGGCATCGAGACCTTCACGCGCGAGGACGAGTGGACCGTCGCAACGGTCGACGGCACAGCAGCTGCGCACTGGGAGCACTCGGTGGCCGTGCATCCCGGCGGCATCTGGGTGCTCACCGCCGAAGACGGTGGCGCAGCCGGCCTGGCGTCGCTCGGCGTCGTGCCCGTTCCGATTCCTTAACGGTTCGCTCGCAGCAGAGCAGCAGTATAGACGCGAGTTGGCGAAACGCCCGGATATCCCATAAGATTGATCTTTGGTGTCTGCTGCCTGTTTTGGCGTGCTTTTCAGCGTGCCGAACGCGATTTACTTCGCCGAGTAGTCGCAGTTCACCACAATCCAACCGCACGACCAGCAATCAATACTTTTAGCGACGAAGAGGCTATGGCCAAAAAAGACGGTGTCATCGAGATCGAAGGCGCAGTAGTCGAAGCTCTGCCCAACGCAATGTTTCGCGTTGAGTTGACTAACGGCCACCGTGTTCTTGCCCACATTTCGGGCAAGATGCGCCAGCACTACATCCGCATCCTTCCTGAGGACCGCGTGATCGTAGAGCTGAGTCCTTACGACCTGACCCGCGGTCGGATCGTCTACCGCTACAAGTAGTTCCACTCAGGAACACGAGCTGCTGGAAAGTAACGGCCGATTTCGACGGGGTAACTCCGGGTCGAAACGGTACGAAGACAGCGAAAGAAGAAAACAATGAAGGTTGCACCCAGCGTCAAGCCGATGTGTGAGCACTGCCGCGTTATCCGTCGTAACGGCAACGTGATGGTGATCTGCAAGAACAACCCGCGCCACAAGCAGCGCCAGGGCTAGGACTTCGGTCGCTGAGCCTGTCGAAGCGCTGAGTTCGTCGAAGTATCCCTTCGACAGACTCAGGAGCGCGACAGGCTCGGGGAACGAAACAACTGAATACAGAAGCTCGATAGCAGTTCCAGAACCCGCGGCGATTAGTCGCCCAGGGGGACACCAGTGGTTGGAGGCCACTGCACAGGATCTGCTACAGACCTCCACTCATCAACAGGAGAAGCCACAATGGCTCGTCTAGCAGGAGTCGACATCCCGCGCGATAAGCGCGTCGAGGTCGCATTGACCTACATCTACGGTGTTGGCCGTACGAGGGCGCTCAAAGCCCTCGCCGACACCGACATCAGCGGCGAGATCCGCGTCAAGGATCTGACCGATGACCAGCTCATCGCGCTCCGCGACTACGTCGAAGGAAACTTCAAGGTAGAGGGTGACCTCCGTCGCGAGGTCGCCGCCGACATCCGCCGCAAGGTCGAGATCGGCAGCTACCAGGGCATCCGTCACCGTCGTGGACTTCCGGTTCACGGACAGCGCACCAAAACCAACGCTCGTACCCGCAAGGGACCGAAGCGCACCGTCGCAGGCAAGAAGAAGGCCCGATAGCGAGCACTGCTCGTATCGCCACACGTTTTAGGAGAAAACAATGGCAGCACCAAAATCGGCCGCTCGTAAGCCGCGTCGTAAAGAGAAGAAGAACGTCGCCGTGGGCCAGGCCCATATCAAGTCGACGTTCAACAACACCATCGTGACGATCACCGATCCCACCGGTGCCGTGCTGAGCTGGGCGTCGTCCGGCACCGTCGGCTTCAAGGGCTCGCGTAAGTCCACGCCATTCGCGGCGCAGCTTTCCGCCGAGTCCGCTGCGCGCCAGGCGCAGGAGCACGGCGTCAAGAAGGTCGACGTCTTCGTCAAGGGACCGGGTTCAGGTCGCGAGACCGCGATCCGCTCCCTGCAGGCCGCCGGCCTCGAGGTCGGCTCGATCAACGACGTCACCCCTCAGGCGCACAACGGGGTACGCCAGCCCAAGCGCCGCCGCGTATAACACTTTTCATGGATTGAGCCTGTCGAAATCGCTCCGACCATATCGGAGTGAATTTCGGCAGATTCGATCCGCGGTTTGAATCTTCACCACGAACACAATTCAATAGACCGGCGGGCCAGCCACCTGTCGAACGCACAAGTGTCAAATAGCGGACACTTCGCCGAAAGGAATCAACAGTGCTTATTGCACAGCGTCCAACTCTTAACGAAGAGAACATCTCCGAGTTCCGTTCGCGGTTCATCATCGAGCCGCTCGAACCTGGCTTCGGCTACACCCTCGGAAACTCTCTCCGTCGTACCCTGCTCTCCTCCATTCCCGGCGCTGCTGTCACCAGCATCCGCATCGACGGCGTGCTGCACGAGTTCAGCACCGTCGCGGGTGTGAAGGAAGATGTCACCGAGATCATCCTGAACATCAAGGGCCTCGTCGTCTCCAGCGAGCACGACGAGCCGATCACCGCCTACCTGCGCAAGCAGGGCTCAGGCCAGGTCACCGCGGCCGACATCTCGGCACCCGCCGGTGTGGAGATCCACAACCCTGAGCTGGTCATCGCGACGCTCAACGACAAGGCGAAGTTCGAACTAGAGCTGACCATCGAGCGTGGCCGCGGCTATGTCTCGGCAACGCAGAACCGCAGCGAGTTCAGCGAAGCCGGCCAGATTCCGATCGACTCGATCTACTCGCCAGTGCTCAAGGTCACTTACCGCGTCGAGGCAACTCGTGCCGGTGAGCGTACCGACTTCGACCGCCTCGTGGTCGATGTCGAGACCAAGAATGCGATCACGCCCCGCGACGCCATCGCCTCAGCCGGTCGCACCCTGACCGAACTGTTTGGTCTGGCGCGCGAGCTCAACTCCGCCGCCGAGGGCATCGAGATCGGTCCGGCTCCTGTCGACGCCGTTCTCTCCTCCGAGCTGAGCATGCCGATCGAGGACCTCGACCTGTCTGTGCGCAGCTACAACTGCCTCAAGCGCGAGGGCATCAACACCGTGAGCGAACTGGTCGCCCTGTCGGAGACCCAGCTCATGAACATCCGCAACTTCGGACAGAAGTCTGTGGACGAGGTCAAGGACAAGCTCGTGGAGCTCGGCCTGTCGCTCAAGGACACCGTTCCTGGATTCGATGGCGCTCACTTCTACAGCGGGTACGACGACGCCGAAGAGACCAACTAGAGCGTCGTTCGCGACACCTCGACTTCCATCCACATCTGGAGATTAACTAATGGCTGCACCAACTAAGGGACCACGCCTCGGCGGTGGACCGGCGCACGAGCGCCTCATGCTTGCGAACCTCGCGGCTGCCCTGTTTACCCACAAGAGCATCAAGACGACCGAGACCAAGGCCAAGCGCCTGCGTCCGGTCGCCGAGCGGCTCATCACGTTCGCCAAGCGCGGTGACCTGCACGCGCGTCGTCGTGTGCTGGCCGTGATCGGCGACAAGAACATCGTGCACGAACTCTTCACCGAGATCGCGCCGCTGGTCGAGAACCGTGACGGCGGTTACACCCGCATCACGAAGCTCGGCTTCCGCAAGGGCGACAACGCCTCGATGGTGCAGATCGAACTCGTTCTCGAGCCCGTGAAACCGAAGCCGAAGAATGCCAAGGCTTCGGCCGCATCCACTCCGGTTGCCAAGGAAGAGCCCGCCGAGGAAGCGGCTGCCCCCGTCGAGTCCGCCGAGCAGGCTGAGGCTATCGACGCTGAGACCGCAGAGGTCGCGGCCGAGGAAACCCCAGCGGGCGACGCACCCGCAGAAGAGGCTCCTCAAGAGGATGCCGCCGCAGATGCCGAGAAGGCAGACGACAAGTAGTCTCTGATCGTTCGTAATGGCCCCGTTTCGACGGGGCCATTACGCATTTAAGCGCGCGCCGGTAGGTTGAGGCCATGGCAAGCGAAGCGACAGTCCTGACAGTCGGTGGTCCGCACGGCGATCGTGAGGTGCGGATTTCGAGCCCGAGCCGCGTGCTGTGGCCGGAGGACGGCATCACCAAGCTCGATCTCGCACGCTACCTCGTCGAGGTCGGCGATGCTTTCGTCGCGGCGAACGGGAACCGTCCGGTGTCACTGCAGCGTTTCTCCGACGGCATCAACGGGGAGCAGTTCTTTTCGAAGAACCCGCCGAAGGGAACGCCGGAGTACGTGCGCGCGGTGGCGGTGACCTATCCGAGCGGGCGGTCGCATCCGCAGCTCGTCATCGATGAGCCGGCCGCAGCGGTGTGGGCGGCGCAGATGAACACGGTGGTCTTCCATCCGTGGCCGTCGCTGGCATCCGACCCTGACAACCCGGACCAGTTGCGCATCGACCTCGACCCGCAGCCGGGAACATCCTTCGACGACGCCATTCCGGCGGCGATCGAGCTGAGGTCGCTGCTCGATGAGGTCGGCCTCAGCGCGTTCATCAAGACCTCGGGAAACCGTGGTCTGCATGTCTTCGCGCCCATCGAACCCGTCCGAGAGTTCCTGGACGTGCGGCATGCGGTGATCGCCGCAGCTCGTGAACTGGAACGGCGGATGCCGCAGAAGGTCACGACGGCCTGGTGGAAGGAGGAACGTGGTGAGCGGATCTTCGTCGACTTCAACCAGGCGAACCGAGACAGGACAATGGCTGGCGCCTACAGTCCCCGAGCGATTGCCGGAGCTCCCGTCTCCTGTCCGATCGAGTGGGACGAACTGGAGAAGATCACTCCGCAGGATTTCACGGTGCTGACGGTTCCCGACCGCCTGCACACGGTCGGGGATCCGTGGGCTGGGATGCAGGCGAAGCCTGGCCGTATCGACGAACTGCTCGGCTGGTGGGAGAGAGATGTCGCGGCCGGCCTCGGCGAGCTTCCCTTCCCTCCGGACTTTCCGAAGATGCCCGGTGAGCCGCCTCGCGTGCAGCCGAGCCGCGCACGCAAGGTGCCGGAGGCTTAGGGGGACGTTTGAGAAAACGGAGCTTGACCTAAGTTAGGCGAATTTCTGGGACCTGATTAGCGTGGTTTGGGCTCCGTTTTCCTTTCACCGATCGGTGGCGAGGCAAGGATCCACTGGTAGAGGGCGGCGATCGAGACATCCATATGGTGGGCGACGTTCGAGTCGGGTGTCTCTCGATGAGCACCGTCTAGCGGTCTCGAGCCCTGGGTGATTTCTCGTTCTATCTGGGCAATATTGACTAGTTGCTAAACGCCGGGCAATCTCCGAACGGATATCCCTTCGATCCGTGCGTGAGGGTGGATACTCGCGAACACCTCTACTCTGGACCCCATCCCGGCCTCCCATTGGAAGAAAAAATGATGGAAACCAGGCTCAGGGGGGAGCCATATCAAACTGCTTAGATTCCAGCGATCTTCGCTACACGAGCGACAGCGAGTTCGAATGCTGGCGAAGCAAATACCGAGGAAACAATGTGTCGCGTCCTGGCAGGGATCGATCGTGGCGGGTCGCCCGGTTGTCCCTCGTTAATGCAACGGGAAACAGCGCCTTTAGTTGGAATCCAGGCGTGCCGTCTGCTGTTTGGGAGCGTCGGATGCTGGCGGCTTGGAACTGCGCCGACGCCAACAGGCAGAATTGACGAAGTGCAGGCGATGCCGACTGGCCCGGGTGCACCAAGCAGATGGCTGAGAGGGCAAGTATCGGTGTTGGAGGGCCCGATTAAGGAAGAATTGCCGGAAGGACATTGCTGTTCAGCGTGTGGATCATGATCCCGAACATGGTGCTGGGAGTTACATGATGATGATCTTTTTTGCGCGGACCCCTTTCCGTACGCGGGCGAGCGCTGGAGGGATTGCTTGGAGTCCATGTCCGGCGATCTCGAATGGGGGTGCGGGAGTGTAGCGTCCATTTGCGAGTGCGTCGGGAAGGAATGCGTTCCACATTGCCGGGCCGACGAAGGTGTCTTTGGGGCTGCCACCCCAAATAGCGGACACCTGAATCTGTCGTCGGCGAGCGAGTGCGCCGCGGATCCGGGTCGCGGGTGTGGGGTGCGCCGACGCAATCCGCCGTGTTCCCGAAACCCCATCTGATGCGTTCACCGTGATCGCGTCGCGCAACGAGCCATTCGCGACCGCCAAAGTTCCGGCGAGCTGGCCTCCGGAAAGATGGCCAATGATCTGTTCAACAAAATCCGGTTCGTGGTAATCAACCAGCACGCCGGCGCCGAGACCTTCCAACAGGGAAAAGTTCGTGGCGGATGCTGTGGCTAGGACGGAGTACCCCGCGTTGCGGGCCAGCTGAATGGCATTCATCCCGACGCTCGTAGCGCCTCCGAAAATGAGTACCGTCTCATTACGCGGTCGGATTTCGGCCGTGGGAAGTTCGAGGGAGAGATGTTCTTTCTCGAACAGTCCGGCAGCGGCAGTTGTGAGGGCTAGCGGAAGAACGCATGCCTCCTGGAAAGACATCGACTTGGGGATCCGCGCGCACATGTGGGAGGGGAGTTTCACGTGAGTTTGAAAGGCTCCCTCGGCGGGATCGTTACGGTTTTGCTCGACCCCGACGGCATATCCGACTACCCGATCACCGATGGCGAGAGAACTGACCGATGGACCAATAGCGACTACCTCTCCCGCAACATCAGAACCTAGGACCGTTGGATAGTGCAGCCACGGAAGTACGAACTGGCGAACCACGCCAGCGATGGCATCGATCTCGTTGACTGCTACCGCTCGAGCGCGAACGATAACTTCACCCTCGGACGGGACCCAGACCGGTGCGTCGCCCACCCGAAATGATCCTGTTCTGGACCTCAGCCACAGGGCAGAGTGTTCATCTCCGCGCTCGGGATCTTTCTCTGATATTGGCATTTGCGTCCCTTTCAAATCTTATTTTCGGTGACGACTCCGACAATCGGAATCGAGGCCGACTGTGTTTGGACTCTTCGTTTATGCGTCTATAAACGTTGCGCCAGCGTCGACGGCGATGTTGGCCCCAAACGCGGCAGCGGGCGTAAAGGCCCCCCGAGGAGCTGTTCCGTGGGTGAACTCATCAATGACGACCGACAGAACCTGGGAGGTGTACTCCATTGCATCGTCCGCGCGGAGCCAGCCCTCGTGCCTGCTGCCGCCCGCCCACTCGATGACCGCGTGACCCCAGGAGTGAGGGCGGGCAGCAGGTGCCGCTTTCGTTTTACTGGCAGCCATCTGTCGGATCATCATTCGGCGCATCGCGGGGAGGGTGAGAAGCCGGGACATCAGAGGAAGCATCGCCCGCAGAAGCGGCGCCGTCGGAGCAAGCCCGGACGTGAACTCCACGTTGGGCGCTCCACTTGCATTGTGAGCGGCAACCAGCTCGGCAGAGGGGACCGCCGCTGATGTGATCGCGGTGCCATCAGGGAGCTCGTGCTTCCGAAGATTTGAGCCGAGCGGAATGGCGACGAGGCGACCGTCACGATAGACCCGCCCTCCGGTGGTGATCACATCGACGGACGTTACCGCGAAGGCCTCACCCATGACGCCCTCCTCCGAAGCGTAAGAGGCGAGGGCATCGATCTGCACTCTTTCAGGGGTCGGCCTATTCGCGCACATCCGGACGACCAACGCTTCTGTAGCAAGGACACCGAATCCCGCCCCCGTGATCACGCTGCTCCCCGAGGCGACGGCTACGCTGTGGAGCGCGAGAATCGCTGAAACCGTTTCGATGTCAACAGCGAGATCGACGTAAGAACCGTTCGGCATACACGCCTCGGCAAGCGGGATGGCCGTTTCACCGTAGGAACCAAGCAGATTCACCACCACCAGTGGATTCTCCTCCCGCACAGCGGTGAGAATCTCATCGAATCCTGCCAGCACCTTCACCGTCGCCGCTCCGGTCACTTTCGGGATAACCGATTCGAGACGCTCCGCCGACCTGCCAACCAGCACGATATTCTGCACACCGGCAGAGGTGAGTCCATTAGCCAGACTCCTCCCCACCCGGCCAGTGGCACCCAGAATCCAGATTTCTTGGCTTCTCACATCACTCATCTGTCGTTCCTTTGCACGTTCACGGCCAACCCTGATGACACCATGTGTTGTCATTAGTAATCTTACGACACACAATGCCATCAAGGTAGGTTGGGATCTATGCCGCGATGGAGTCCCGATGCCGAACTACGCCTGAGGGCGGCAGCCTTCGAGCTCTTCGAGGAGCGCGGCTTCGACTCGGTTACGATCGCAGAAATCACGGATCGTGCCGGTCTCACCCGCCGGTCTTTTTTTCGCTACTTTCCAGACAAACGCGAAGTACTCTTCAGCGGATCGGAGAAGCTGCCGGCGATCGTCGAGGAAATGCTTGCCAATTTTCCTGCCGAAATCGCTGCTCGGGATGCGATTTTTCGCACCCTGTCAGAGATTGGGAATTTCCTTCTACAAGATCGGAACGCTCAGGCTTTTCGGCAGCAACTCATCGACAGCAGCTCCGAGCTCCGTGAGCGCGAGCGCACCAAGATGGCTGCCTTTGCAACATCCATCACCAACGGCCTCTTCCGACGTGGGAACTCAAGCGAGGAAGCACAGATTCTTGGGGTCGTGGCTGCAGAGATCTTCCGGAACGCATATGTTCGCGCGCTACGGGAGGCCGACGTAATTCCGTTCGAACGACAACTTGACGCCTCACTCGCACCACTGGCGCTGTTTGGGTCGTTTGAAAAAACGGAGATTGAACTACGCTGAGCCAATATTGTGGACGTGGGTAGCGTACTGAGGCTCCGTTTTCTGTTAACGGTCGGTGGCGGGGATCCACCGGTAGAGCGTCGGGATCGAGACGCCAAGGTTATGGGCGACATCGGTGGCGGAGGCGCCCTGGGCGAGGAGCTGCTTCGCTGCAGCGATTTTGCGATCGGTCATGAGGCGTTTCCGGCCGGGTGGGCGTCCGATTTTGCGGGCGGCTTCGAGTCCGGCTCGGGTGCGTTCGATGGTGACCCCCGAAAATCGCTTAGCGTAGGCCAAGGTCCGTTTTCTCAAACGCCCCCTTAGGAGACACGAGTGTGAAGAATCGTATGGAGAGCTGACAGCGGTGATCGTGGCGAACGATCACGATGAGCGTATTCTGGCTAGATAATCTAGCCAGAAAGATTTCGATGGAACCGATCAACATACTCGACGCCCGCAATACCCTCTCCAAACTCGTGTCCCAGGCGCAAGCAGGGGTCGACGTGGTCATTGCCAAGCGGGGCAAGCCGATTGTTCGTCTTGTGCCGATTGCGGATTCGGCCAGGAACACCGGCGAAACTGTGGCGCGCTGGCTGGATGGGCATCGAATTTCAGCATCGGCCACGAGAACGCCAGCCGAACTGGACCAACAGATCGCTGACGAACGCGATGGATGGCAATGATCTACCTTGATTCATGCATTGTGATCTACGCAGTGGAGGGCAACGACGAGCGCGGCGACCGAGTTCGCCAGCGGCTTGTTCAGGCAGGCTCATCTGTTGTCGCGATCAGTCCACTGGTGATGTTGGAATGCCTTGTAGGTGCGCTCAAATCCGACAATCTGAACCTGCGCGATCACTATACGAGAGCATTCGAACAATTTCAGACCCTCGAACAGGATGTCGAAGTCTTTCTCCGTGCTGCGGAGCTTCGTGCACGTCACGGCCTCCGAACCCCTGACGCGCTTCACCTCGCCACCACGCAGCTCACGCTGTGCGACGAGCTATGGACGAACGACAACCGACTCGCTGCAGTATCGGGCGGCATCGCTGTGGATGTTCTCCACAGCTGAACGCGCGAGCCCTTCACCTAAGCCAGCACGTCCCCGAGATCGTAGGCGATGGGACGGTCGAGCTGCTCGAAGGTGCAGGAGCGCGCATCACGATCCGGCCGCCATCGGAAGAACTGCGCCGAATGCCGGAAGCGCATACCCTCCATCTGGTCGTAGCGCACTTCGATGACGCGTGAGGGCTCCAGCTGCACGAAGCTCATGTCCTTTCCCGCCGAGAACCGGGTGCGTTCCCGTTCCCCCGTGACGGCCCTTCCCGACTCGTCGGTGACGACCAGTGGAGCGAGTTCATCGACGAGCTCGAGCCGCCTGGCATCCGTGAAGGCGGATGCCCCGCCCACATTCTGCAGTTCTCCGTTCGCGTCGTAGAGGCCGAGCAGCAGCGAGCCGACGCCGATGCCGCTCTTGTGCACGCGATAGCCGAGCAGCACGACATCCGCTGTTCTGGCGTGCTTCGTCTTGAACATGATCCGTTTGCCGGGGGAGTAGGCGGCGGCCAGAGGTTTCGAGACCACGCCATCCAGACCCGCTCCCTCGAACTCGACCAGCCAGCGCCTGGCGAGTTCGACGTCACGGGTCACCTGGGTCATATGTAGGGGAGCCGCGGCGTCGGCGAGCAACGTCTCCAGTGCCGATCGACGCGATTCGAACGAGTCATCCAGCAGCGATCGATCCTTCTCGGCCAGGAGGTCGAAGGCGACGAAGGCGGCGGGGGCGTCGACGGAGAGCTTCGCGATGCGGCCCTCGGCGGGGTGAATGCGCTGCGACAGCGCCTCCCAATCGAGGTGCTCGTGACCCGGGTTCCCGACCCGCACCACGATCTCGCCGTCCAACACGCAAGCGTGCGGCAGCTGGTCGGTGAGCGTCGCCACCAGTTCGGGAAAGTAGCGCGTCAGCGGCTTCGAACCGCGACTACCGATCTGGATGTCGTGGCCGTCGAAGTAGACGATCGCCCGGAATCCGTCCCACTTGGGCTCGTAGCTGAGGCCTCCGGCGATGCTGTCGGGCTCCGGGACGGTCGGCATCACCTTCGCGAGCATGGGGCTGATGGGGGTGTCGGGGCCGAGGTCCATGCCTCGATACTGCTCCTAGAGCGGCGTCGGCGCGAGCCCGTAGTCGTTGGGGCCGAGAACCGGGGGAAGTTCCGCGAGGCGCTGCAGGGCATCCCTCACAGCCCCCACATAGATCAAGCCGCCCGGTGTGCCGGGATGGATCTGGTCGCGGGAAAGCAGGTTGAGATGGCCAGCAATTGCGTCTTTCCAGTTGGCGAGCTCCACATTGCGGTAGCGCTGGGCGAACTGGGCGAGGGTGACGTTGACCCCGTCGGTCCAGCCGCGAGGGGCCTGTACGTTGACGACGACAATCTGGTGTTGCGAGCCGATGATGCTGCGGATGTGGTCGAGTGCGGCTCGTTGGATGGGTCCGTTCGTCCCCAGACCGATGATCAGCGTCGATCTGAGCGTTCCCGCATCATCGAGCTGCTGCAGAAGCTCCGGCGCAGAGGAGAGCTGTCGCGAAACCACGGCATCGATCTGGATGCCGGGGAAGCCTGCCTGCAACCCTGGTGCGGAGGCGAGCATGACCGAGTCGCCGATCGCGGTGATCTGGTCCCCTCCGGGCAGAGCAGACTGTGGGCGCGCACCAGGTGTCAACGGCCCGCCATCGGCATCCGGGCTGGGCGTGAGAGTCGGAGCTGGCGACGAGATCACGTGTTGCCCCTGCTCGATGGAGAGTTGCGCCGCGGTCTCGCCAGGATCGTCGGAGATAGCAGCCCAGGTGGCGGTTCCCGATGTGAACACCAGGAGCACTGCGACTGTCGATACGGCGATCCTGACTCCCGAGCCGAACCAGGAGCGGAGAGTTGCACGGACCCCTGCATGGCGGATCGGTTGTTCGACGAAACGGTAGGAGAGCGCCGCCGCCAGCACCGTGATCACGAGCGCGGCACCGCCGAGAGCCCAACCCGAGAGGCTTGTGCGCTGCCACCCTGGCAGGGCAGCGAGTATCAGGATGAACACTGGCCAATGCCAGAGGTAGAGGCCGTACGAGCGCTCGCCGATCCAGCGCAGCGGTGCCAGATCGAGAACCCGGCCGAGCCAGGACCGGGGCCCGATCGAACCGAGGATCGCGATCGCGGTCAGGATCGCGACCAGCACGAGGCCGCCCTCGTAGACGAGCGCGTCATCGGCCGGCAGCAGCGCGGCGATGGTAGCCAGGCCGAGCACCGAGAGGCCCCCCAGCAGCGGCCACAACCAGCGCACGCGCACCGCTTTCGCAATGGCGGAGGTCGACCACGGATGAATCGCCAGAGCCAGCACCGCGCCGATGGCCAGCCCGAAGCTGTGGGTGTCAGTGCCGTAGTACACACGGGTCGCATCCCCGCCCGGAGCCTGGATCACGGCCATCGACACCGCAGAGGCGACGGCGATGAGGCTGACGATCGCCAGTCGCAGCCAGCGCAGGCGGATGACCACCAGCACGAGGACCAGCAGCGGCCAGACCAAGTAGAACTGCTCTTCGACGGCGAGCGACCATAGATTGCGGAACAGCTCGGGGGATGCCTCGTCGAAGTAGCTCTGACCGACGGCTATCGAGAGCCAGTTGCTGCTGAAGGTCACTGCGCCGAGCACCTGCCGGCCGAGGTGCACCAGCACGTCACCGCCGATAAGCCACGCCGCAGTACAGCAGGCCAGCAGCAGGATGCCGAGTGCCGGCAGCAGCCGCCTGGCGCGGCGTCGCCAGAAATGGCCGAGTCGAATGCCTCCGGTAGTCGCTCGCTCGCGCACGAGGAGCCCTGTGATGAGGAATCCGCTGATCACGAAAAAGATATCGACGCCGATGTAGCCGCCGGGCAGGAATCCGGGAGTCAGGTGGAACAGGATCACGGCACTCACCGCGATCGCGCGCAGACCGTCGAGCCCGGGAACCCTGGACGGAGAGGATGTTGCCGCCGGTTGGGTGGGAGGCAGCGTCGGGGGAGTGCGAATCGCCACGGCTGCGGGCTTGGCTGCCGCGACCGACTGTGGTGCAGCAGCACTTTTCTTCACCGGCGCCGACCTCGATACCGATGCGGGCGAGGGAGCTTTCTTCGGAGTCGCCGTCGGTCGTTTCGTCGGTGCCGTCGGTTTCTTCGAGGGTGCGGATGCCGGGGCTTTCTGGGGCGCGGATGTCGGCTTCTTTTTCGCCCCTGTCGCAGGCCCGCTCCCAACCGGAGTCGCTTCCGCTGACTTCCGCGCAGCTGCGGTCGTCTTTTTCGGGCGTTGGGGAGAGGAAGAATTCATTGTCGGCCATCTGAGTTTCGTGGGGTCCGCGGCTGAGGTCAACTTGACGGCGGCGGTTCATCGGATCGGCGCCAATATCGCAAGAACCCGGTCCGCGCGTGGCATGTCACCGGGATGTGAGTGCGATCGGGATTTGGCGAGTTACATCGAGTTGTCGCCGTGGTGCATCACAGTGATTCGAAGCCGGACCAATGACCGAGTTGGAGGAAGGTGAATTAGTCACTACTTGGTGGAATAGGTCGTCCGGCCCTGCTGATTGTGTCACTGGGTTGCCACATTCCACCCCGATGAGCATCCTGATGATGTCGAGATCTGCATCGATATCGCCCACGATGTCCGTCGGTCGCGGGCACTTCCTTGGGCTCGAGATGGACCTCGACCTCCTGCGTCTCTCGAGTTGTGTCACGAGCCTCGATGCAGCGCGAATTGAGAATCGGCGCCAATAGACTCGGTGCGTGGCGGCGGATGACCTGGTGACGGACGAACGGGCGGCGACCCGCATCCGTCTCGACATCGCCTACGACGGTGGCGACTTCAACGGCTGGATGCGGCAGCCGGAACTCCGCACGGTGCAGGGCGATCTCGAAGCAGCCCTAGAAACGATCTTCAGCCGATCCTCAGAACCGCCGACCTTGACCGTCGCCGGACGCACCGACGCCGGCGTTCACGCTGTCGGCCAGGTGGCGCATCTCGACCTCAGCGAGAAAGAGATCAGGAGTCTCGCGCGGCCGCGAGGCAAATCATCCGCGCCCAAGGCCATCTTCGACACCGCCGCCACTCTCGCACGACGGATCAACGGCATCCTCAGTCTCGAGTCCGACATCTACGTCACTCGCGCATCCCTCGCCCCCGAGGGATTCGACGCGCGCTTCTCCGCCATCTGGCGTCGTTACCAATACCGGGTCGCCGACAACGCCGGTCCGCGGAATCCGCTAGAGCGCAACCGCACGCTCTGGTATCCGGCACGGCTCGACCTGGACCTCATGAACCAGGCCGCCGAATCGCTTCTCGGCCTGCACGACTGGGCGGCTTACTGCAAACCGCGCATCGGCGCCACCACAATCCGCACCCTGGAGGAGTTCTTTTGGACGAGGGAGCCCGATGGCGTGCTCGTCGCCCATGTCAAAGCCGACGCTTTCTGCCACAGCATGGTGCGATCTCTGGTTGGCGCCAGCATCGCCGCCGGGCAGCACAAGCTCGAGGTCGACAGGCTGGTGATCGTGCGTGACGAACTCGAGCGCACCAGCGAGTTCAAGGTCATGCCGGCCAAGGGCCTCGTGCTCGTCGAGGTGGGGTATCCGGAGGATTCGGAACTCGGACCTCGCGCCATCCAGACACGCGCACGGCGTGCCTTCGCGGATGCCGCCGCCTCGACGCGCGAAAACGTTCCAGAATCCGCGTCATAGTTCTGCCATTTAGGTATGTCTTCTCCATGGGAGGCGACAACTCGGTTCAGGACCTCCGTCGGCAAGTAAACAGAGGTACTTCTGTCGGCGTGGATACCTGGCCAGTCGCTGACCCCTGGGTAACCCGAATCTACCCTTGGCCACTAGGCAGGCTCGCAGTCTGACCCGAAAACTTAGGCTGCGAGTCCTAGAACCTGCATTCACCGACGACGACGTTTGACCGAGTCGGTCTCGGTGGACTAGCCTTGACCCTTGGTGCCTGCGCTGACGTTGTGCGGCATCCGAACTTGAGCCCTCCACCGGCAGCGTTCCCTCGAGTATTTCCTCGCGGAACACCCATCGGAGTGGGATTCACGAACGCCTCATTTCGACAAGAAAGCAGTACCACTGTGACGCGCACCTTTTCTCCCAAGCCCGACGATGTCCAGCGTGACTGGGTCATCATCGACGCAACCGACATCGTTCTCGGTCGCCTCGCCAGCCACGCAGCCGTTCTGCTGCGCGGCAAGCACAAGGCCACCTTCGCCCCCCACATGGACATGGGCGACTTCGTCATCATCATCAACGCAGAGAAGGTCGCCCTCACCGGTGCGAAGCTCGCGCAGAAGAAGGCGTACAGCCACTCCGGTTATCCGGGAGGCCTGAGTTCGATGACCTACGTCGAACTGCTCGACAAGCACCCAACTCGCGCCGTCGAGAAGGCTGTTCGCGGCATGCTCCCCAAGAACTCCATCGGTCGTGCACAGCTCACGAAGCTCAAGGTCTACGCCGGCGCCGAGCACCCCCACGCTGCCCAGCAGCCCAAGACCTACACTTTCGGCCAGGTCGCGCAGTAGCGCGCACCTAGACTCTGCAGACTTAAGACATAAGGATTCCCACAATGGCGAAGATCGAAGATTCCATTTCCGACACGGCCGGCGAAGCCGTAGTCGAGTCGTACTCCACTGAGAGTGCCCCCGAGGCGGCCGTCAAGACGCCCCGCGCTGTACTCAACGTTCCCGGCGCGGCCGTCGGTCGCCGCAAGCAGGCCATCGCCCGCGTGCGCATCGTTCCCGGCTCCGGCAACTTCGTGGTCAACGGCCGCGAACTCGCGGACTACTTCCCCAACAAGCTGCACCAGCAGCTGATCAACGACCCGTTCAAGGTGCTCGACCTGCTCGGCAGCTACGACGTGATCGCCCGCATCACCGGTGGTGGCCCCTCCGGCCAGGCCGGCGCGTTGCGTCTCGGCATCGCTCGCTCGCTGAACCAGATCGACGAAGAGAACAACCGTGCCTCCCTCAAAAAGGCTGGCTTCCTGAGCCGCGACGCTCGCGTCAAGGAGCGCAAGAAGGCTGGACTCAAGAAGGCACGTAAGGCTCCGCAGTTCTCGAAGCGCTAACCAGCACTTCCACGGACTAGAGCTGTCATGCCGCGTCTTTTCGGCACCGACGGCGTTAGAGGCCTCGCAAACGAGAAAATCACAGTCGAACTGGCTGTGAGCCTTGCCCAAGCGGCATCAGTCGTACTGGGCAAGGGGCGTTTTGCGGATGGTCGTCGCGCCTCAGGTCGCCGCCCGGTCGGTGTCATCGCCAGGGACCCCAGGGTCTCCGGTGAGTTCCTCGCCGCCGCTGTCGCCGCCGGCTTCGCCAGCTCCGGGGTCGATGTTCTCGACGCGGGCATCATCCCCACGCCTGCCGCCGCCTTCTTGATCGCGGATATCAAAGCCGACTTCGGCGTTGTCATCTCCGCGTCCCACAACCCGGCTCCCGACAACGGCATCAAGTTCTTCGCGGTCGGCGGGACCAAGCTCCCCGACGAGGTCGAAGATCGTATCGAGGCCGCACTCGGGGAGCAGAAGCTCTCGCCGACCGGAGTCGAGGTCGGCCGCATCCGTCGCTTCGCCGATGCGGAAGACCGCTACATCGTGCACCTGATGTCCACGCTGCCCCACCGTCTGGACGGCCTGCATGTTGTGCTGGACTGCGCGAACGGCGCGGCATCCGGCATCTCCCCTGAGGTCTTTACACTCGCTGGCGCTCGCGTCACGGTGATCGGCACCGATCCCGACGGCTACAACATCAATGACGGAGTCGGCTCGACCCATCTCGACGTGCTCGCCGCCGCGGTGCTCGAACACGGCGCGGATGTCGGCATCGCTCACGACGGCGACGCCGATCGCTGCCTCGCTGTCGATCACCTCGGACGGATCGTCGACGGCGACCAGATCATGGCTATCCTCGCGCTGTCGATGAAGGAACGCGGACTCCTCAGGGAGAACACGCTGGTCGCGACGGTGATGAGCAACCTCGGCCTTCGCGTCGCGATGGCGGAGCACGGCATCACCCTGCTGCAGACCGCTGTCGGCGATCGCTACGTGCTGGAGGCGCTCAACGAGAAGAAACTCAGCCTGGGCGGTGAGCAGTCTGGCCACGTAATCATGAGTGATTTCGCGACGACCGGCGACGGCATCCTCACCGGACTGCAGCTGCTCTCTGAGATGGCACGTACCGGGCGGTCGCTTGCGGAGCTCGCCTCCGTCATGACGGTGTATCCGCAGATCATGGTCAACGTGCGGGGAGTCGACCATCACGGATTCGCCTCTGACGAGGTCATCGCCGCGGCTGTGAAGGCTGTGGAGGCCCGGCTGGGCGGCGGAGGTCGCGTACTGCTGCGTCCATCCGGAACCGAGCCGCTGGTGCGGGTGATGGTCGAGGCCGAGGAACAGTCTGTGGCCGAGGAGATCGCCAACTCGCTGGCGGCCGTCGTACTCGAGCGGCTCGCGCTTTAGAGCTTGCGCAGCAGCACGCTGCTGACTGTGTGGTCGGCACTCTTGCGCAGAACCAGGTCGGCCCGCGATCGCGTGGGCAGCACGTTTTCTCGCAAGTTCGGCTCATTGATGCTCTTCCAGATGCCCGTCGCCGTGGAGATCGCCTCCTCACGGGTGAGGCTGGCGAACCGGTGGAAGTACGACTGTGGATTAGCGAAGGCACCCTCCTGCAGCGTGAGGAAGCGGTCCACATACCAGGTGGCGATATCGGTCGTGCGGGCGTCGACATAAACGGTGAAGTCGAAGAGATCGCTGACCGCGAGGCCGTGCCCGTTGCTCGGCGGCTGGAGCACGTTGAGGCCTTCGACGATGAGGATGTCAGGGCGACGCACCACCACTTCGGCGTCGGTGACGATGTCGTAGCTGAGATGTGAATAGAAGGGTGCGCGCACCTCCTCCGCGCCGCTTTTCACCTTGGTGACGAAGCGCAACAGAGCCCGGCGGTCGTAGGACTCGGGGAATCCCTTACGCTGCATCAGCCCTCGGCGCTCCAGCTCGGCGTTCGGCAGGAGGAATCCGTCGGTCGTGATGAGTTCGACCCGTGGCGTGTCCTCCCAGCGGGAGAGCAGCTCGCGAAGGAGGCGCGCGCTGGTCGACTTGCCGACAGCGACCGAGCCGGCGACACCGATGACAAAGGGGGTGCTCTCCGAGTCCCGGTGCAAGAACCGGGAGGTGTCATTGTGCAGCTGCTTGGCGCCGACGGCATAGAGGCTGATCAGTTTGCTGAGCGGCAGGTAGACCTCGGTCACCTCGCGCAGGTCGAGTCGGTCACCGATTCCCCGCATCTCGACGATCTCTGTCGGGGTGAGAGGCAACTCCGTGGTCGGGGCGAGTTCCGCCCAATCTGCACGGTCGATTTCTACGAACGGCGTCGAGTGCGCGTGGTCAGGCATAGGCCAACAGGTTACCGGAGACGATGGGGGTGCGCGGCCGCACGGATGTCGACCGGCCGTACCGTAAAATCAGGCGCATGTGTGGAATCGTGGGCTACGTCGGCAGTGACCAGAGCATCGAAGTGCTACTGGGAGGTCTGCGTCGACTCGAGTATCGCGGCTATGATTCCGCCGGCATCGCCGTCATCGACGCGGATGGCGAACTGCACACCCGCAAGCGCGCAGGCAAACTGCAGGTGTTGATCGACGACCTCGACACCGTCGCGCTCGCCAACGGCTCGACCGGTATCGGTCACACACGCTGGGCCACCCACGGCGGACCGAACGATGAGAACGCGCATCCGCACCTCGGTGACGAGGGCAGGCTCGCACTCATCCACAACGGCATCATCGAGAACTTCGCGGAGCTCAAGGCCGAGCTGCTGCTCGATCACCCTGACGCCGTCTTCACGAGCGAGACCGACACCGAGGTCGCGGCACTGCTGGTCGGCTTCGAATACCAGAAGACCGGCGACCTCTCGCAGGCGCTGCGTACCGTCGTCGCCCGCCTGCATGGAGCGTTCACACTCCTGGTGCTGCACAAGGACCAGCCGGGCGTCGTCGTCGGCGCTCGCCGCAATTCGCCTCTCGTGATCGGCCTCGGCGACGGCGAGAACTTCCTCGGATCGGATGTCGCCGCATTCGTCGAGCACACCCGTCGCGCCGTCGCCATCGGGCAGGACCAGATCGTGACCATTACTGCGGATGCCGTGACCGTCACCGATTTCGACGGCAACCCCGTCGACTCCGAGGAGTTCGAGATCACCTGGGACGCTTCCGCCGCCGAGAAGGGCGGTTGGTCGAGTTTCATGGCCAAGGAGATCAGCGAGGAGCCTGAAGCCATCTCGAAGACACTCCTCGGCCGTATCGCCGACGGCGCTGTGCGGCTGACCGAACTCGACGAGTTGGGCGATGAGGTGCTCAAGGACGTCGACCGTATTGTGATCCTCGGCTGTGGTACCGCCGCATACTCTGGAATGCTCGGCAAGTACGCCATCGAGAAGTGGGCGAAGCTGCCCGTGGAAGTTGAGCTCTCGCACGAGTTCCGCTACCGCGACCCGGTGATCAGCGATCGAACCCTCGTCGTCTCGATCAGCCAGTCCGGCGAGACCATGGACACGCTCATGGCGGTGAAGTACGCCGTTGCTGCCGGCGCGAAGACCCTCTCGATCTGCAACACGCAGGGGGCGACCATCGCCAGGGAGTCTGACGCCGCGATCTACACGCACGCCGGTCCGGAGGTTGCCGTCGCATCCACGAAGGCTTTCGTCGCCCAGGTCGCCGCCCTCTACCTCTTCGGGCTGCACCTCGCACGGGTGCGTGAGACGCTGCCGGCATCCGAGATCGCAGGGCTGCTCGACGAGCTCGTCGCCTTGCCCGACCAGCTGGTCACCGTGCTCGAACAGCAGGACGCCATCAAACAGTTGGCCGGATGGATGACCGACACGCGCTCCGTACTGTTCCTCGGTCGCCACGCTGGCTATCCGGTCGCGCTCGAGGGTGCCCTCAAACTCAAGGAGCTCGCCTACATCCATGCGGAAGGTTTCGCCGCGGGGGAGCTCAAGCACGGGCCGATCGCGCTGATCGAGCCCGGCCAGCCGGTCTTCGTGATCGTGCCGAGTCCGCGCGCCAAGGACTCGCTGCACAAGAAGGTGGTCTCGAACATCCAGGAGATCCGTGCTCGTGGCGCTCGCATCCTGGCGATCGCCGAGCAGGGGGATGCCGCGGTGCTGCCCTACGCGGATGTCGTGATCCCGATCCCGCTTGCCTCAACCCTGTTCGAGCCGCTGCTCGCTGTTGCGCCGCTGCAGATCTTCGCGATGGAACTGGCTGCGGCCAAGGGGCTCGACGTCGACCAGCCGCGCAACCTCGCCAAGTCCGTCACCGTGGAATGACTCCATGATCATCGGTATCGGCGTCGATGTCGTCGACCTTGCTCGCTTCACACGTGCGGCCGAACGAACGCCGGGCCTGCTGACGCGACTGTTCGCTGAGAGCGAACAATTGGACGGCGATGTGAAACGCCCGCTGCCCTCGATGGCAGCCCGGTTTGCGGCAAAAGAGGCCCTCATCAAGGCGATCGGCGATTCGACAGGAGTGCGCTGGCATGACATGGCCATCGTTTCCGACGGACTGCGCAACCCGTCCTTCGAGGTCTACAACTCGCTCGCCGGCATCGTCGCGGACCGCGGCATCAGCTCGATTCACCTGTCGATGAGCCACGACGCCGGTGTCGCCATTGCCTACGTCGTCGCCGAGGGGGACGGATGACGCCCCGCCCGTTTCGCGAGGCCCGTATCGACCTCGGCGCGATCGCCCACAACGTGCGAGAGCTCAAACGGCAGCTGGGCGACACCCTCGTGATGGTGGTGGTGAAGTCCAGCGGGTACGGTCACGGAGCCGTGCCGGTCGCACGCACCGCGGTCGAGAACGGTGCGGACTGGCTGGGCGTGGTAGCGATCTCCGAGGCCCTGGAGCTTCGATCGGCTGGGGTCACCGCTCCCGTGCTGGCCTGGCTGCACGATCCGGAGGCGAGTTTCGACGCGGCCATTGCGGGCGACATCGACATCGGGGTGAGCTACGTCGAGCAGCTCGAGCGGGTGGCTGCGGCATCCGGCACCGCGTCTGTGCAGCTCAAGGTCGACACGGGTCTCGGCCGCAACGGTGCCGCCGACTCCGAATGGCCGGAGTTCTTCGCCAGGGCCGTCGAGCACGAGCGTGCAGGGCTCATCAGGGTGCGCGGCCTGTGGAGCCACCTGGCCAACTCCGGCGAGGCGGAGGATCTCGAGCAGATCGCGGCTTTCGAGCGTGCCATCGGGCTCGCGAAATCGGCCGGGCTGCACCCGGAGATCCTGCACATTGCAGCCACGGCCGGCGCGCTCCGTGTGCCGCGATCGCGCTTCGATCTCGTGCGAATCGGACTCGGCACCTACGGACTCTCGCCCTTCGACGATGCCACCTCCGCGGAACTCGGTCTGCGTCCCGCGCTCGAGTTGAGTGCGGCGGTCGCCTCGGTCAAGGGGATGCCGGCGAACAGTGGAGTCTCCTATGGATACGACTACCGCACCGCCGCCGATACCAGCCTCGCCCTGGTGCCACTCGGCTATGCCGACGGGGTGCCGCGCCACGCGACCAATCGCGGGCCGGTCTCGATCAACGGCCGCACCTACCGCGTCGCAGGCAGGGTCGCGATGGACCAGTTCGTGGTCGATGTCGGCGATGACGATGTGAAGGTCGGCGACCGCGCAATACTCATCGGCGACCCCGCGACGGGCGTGCCGTCCGCGGAGGACTGGGCTCGGGCATCCGACACCATCAACTACGAGATCGTGACGCGCCTCGGCGGCAGGATCGAGCGGACCTACCTGCCATGAAGCTCGTGATCGAAACGCCGGAAGACATGGCTGAGCTCGGGGAGCGGCTCGCCCGTCGTTTGCGCGCCGGTGACCTCGTGGCATTGAACGGCGAGCTCGGAGCGGGCAAGACCACGCTCACTCGTGGCCTCGGCGAAGAACTCGGAGTGCGTGGGGCCGTCACGAGCCCGACCTTCGTACTCGCGCGTACCCACCAGCGCCTCGACGGCGGAGCTCCGCTCGTTCACGTTGATGCCTACCGGCTGTCCAGTTCCGCGGAACTCGATGACCTCGACATCGACTACCCGGCCTCCATCGTCGTCGTCGAATGGGCGGCTGGCATGCTCGACGGCGTTACCGAGGACTGGCTGGAGATCGGTATCGAGCGCCCGATCGGCGGGGTGGCGACCGAGGACGGCGTCGAGGCACGCGAGGTGACGATCATCGGGCACGGCCATCGGTGGAATGACCTCGAGCAGTTGTAGTGAATAGGCTGGTCTGATGCTCCTCGCGATCGACACCTCGGCCGGCACCTCGGCGGCCGTCGTCGACAGGGATCGGGGGTCGATCGTCGAACTCAGTGAAGCGGACACCCGTCGGCATGCGGAGGTCATCGGCGAGATGATCCAGCTGGCTCTCGAGCGCTCCGGGGTGGCCGTCGCCGATCTCTCCGGCGTGGCAGTCGGAATGGGCCCGGGACCCTTCACCGGTCTTCGCGTCGGTATCGCCGCCGCGCAGACCTTCGCTTTCGGAGCCGCCATACCGCTGGTTCGGGTGGTGAGCCACGACGGCATCGCCTGGGGTCACTATGCCGCAGGCAACAGTGGACCGCTCCTCGTGGTGACTGACGCGCGTCGCCGCGAGGTCTATTGGACCGCATACTCCGGCGCGGACGCGGAAGGCTTACCAGTGCGCGTGCAGGGGCCGGGATTGTCGAAGCCCGAAGACGTGGCGTCGGCGGCGGTCGACGGATATGCGGGATACTCGCGGTTGGACGCGAGCGAGGTGTCTGCGGCATCCATCGGTCTGCTCGCCGAGGGCCTCTACCTGCACGGACGCGAGTTCGCAGGCCCGGAGCCGCTCTACCTGCGGTCTCCGGATGTCACGCTCTCAGCCGGCCCGAAACGGGTGAGTTGATGACCTGGCAGTTGCGCCGCGCGTCAGCGGCCGATCTCGGCCCGATCATGGAGCTGGAGACGGGCACTTTCGGCACCGACGCCTGGTCGAGCGACGCCATGCTGGGCGATCTCGTGAACGCCCAGTGTTACTACCTGGTGGCGGAGCGGGTCGGATTTCCTGGCATCATCGACGGCTATGCCGGGCTGTTCGCGCCGCAGGGAGCGCACGAGGGCGACATCCAGACCATCGCCGTCGCGGAGGACGCTCGCCGAGGGGGACTCGGACGCACCCTCATGCAGGCGCTCATCGGCGAGGCCCGCAAGCGTGGGGCCATCGAGGTCTTCCTCGAGGTGCGCGCAGACAACCCTGGAGCGAAGAATCTCTACGACACCCTCGGTTTCGAGGAGATCGCCGTGCGGGTCGCCTACTACCAGCCAGACGGGGTCGACGCGATAGTGATGCGCCTGAGGATTCCGGAACCCCAGCTGAGGCCGGCGATGATCCCATGACCGATTCGGCACCCCCCGAGCCGCTTGTGCTCGGCATCGAGACCAGCTGCGACGAAACGGGTATCGGCGTCGTGCGCGGTACCACGCTGCTCGCCAACGTGATCGCCTCATCCATGGACGAGCATGCCCGCTACGGCGGTGTCGTACCGGAGATCGCGGCGCGCGCGCACCTCGAGGCACTCACTCCGACCCTGAAAGCGGCGCTCGCCGAGGCAGGCGTCACCCTGCAGGAGCTCGATGCGATCGCGGTGACCAGCGGTCCTGGACTTTCCGGAGCGCTGATGGTCGGCGTTGGTGCGGCCAAGGCGCTCGCTGTGGCCCTCGACAAGCCGCTCTATGCCGTCAATCACCTGGTCGGGCACGTCGGCGCCGATGTGCTGCGTGAAGACGGTTCGGCGATCGAGTTGCCCACCATCGCCCTGCTCGTCTCAGGCGGACACACGTCGCTGCTGCTGGTGCGCGACCTCGTCTCGGATGTCGAACTGCTCGGCGAGACCATCGATGACGCTGCGGGTGAGGCCTTCGACAAGGTGGCCCGCCTGCTCGGCCTCCGCTATCCCGGCGGTCCGGAAATCGACCGGGCCGCTGTCGGCGGCGACCCGAAGGCGATCCGCTTTCCCCGTGGACTCAGTCTCCCCAAAGACAGGGAGAAGCATCGCTACGACTTCTCCTTCTCCGGGCTCAAAACCGCTGTCGCCCGCTGGGTGGAGCAGCGGCGTGATTCCGGCGAGGAGGTGCCCATGGCGGATGTCGCGGCCAGTTTCCGCGAGGCCGTCACCGACGTGCTGCTCACCAAGGCTGCCGCCGCCTGCCGGGATCTCGGCGTGCCCCGCCTGTTGCTCGGCGGGGGAGTGGTCGCGAACGCGCGCCTCCGCGAGGTGGCCGTCGAACGCTGTGCGGCAGCGGACATCGAGCTGCGGATTCCTCCGCTCTCGCTCTGCACCGACAATGGCGCCATGATCGCGGCCATCGGGGCGCAACTGATCCGGGCGGGCCACGGTCCATCTGATCTGTCTTTCGGCGCGGACTCGACGCTTCCCGTCACGGAAGTGCAGGCAGGAGTACATTACTGAGCGAGCGTCATTCGCTCACCGACGATTATTAGGAGCAACGATGTCTACAACACCACCCGAAGAACCGACCACTCCTCCCTCTGCCCCGACGCCCCCGTCGGCCCCCAGCGCCCCTCCGGCATACAGCGCACCAGCCGTTGCCGGTGCCGCCGGAGGGAAGAAGGCACTGAGCCTGACATCGTTCATTCTCGGCATCGTTGGCGTCGTGCTGTTCCTGCTCAACTGGGTCGCCATCGTCATCGGAGTCGTCGCTGTCATTCTCGGCTTCATCGGCAAGTCGCGTGAGCCTGGCGCACCCCGCTGGATGTGGCTGCTCGGAATCATCTTCGGGTTCGCCGCCATCGTCATCGGAGCCATTGTGCTCATCGCGAGCATCGCTCTCCTGGCCGCCTACCGGAACGGCAACCTCGGGACTGTGACTCCGTAGCGTTTACTACTCATGGGCCCGCGCTGATCAGCGCGGGCCCTTTTCGGGGCCGCGGCCCGGATTGACAGCCCGCGCACTCCCTGCCACTATGGGCACCGCCGGAAGAATGTTCCCTCACCAACTTTGGAGTTTCGCAATGTCTGACGACAATCTCACCCCGCCGCCCCCGCCTCCTCCCGCAGCCCCGGCAGCTTCGCCCTACGTGGCGCCGCCGGCCGGACCGAGCAAGGTTCTCAGCCTGATCGGAATGATCGCCGGAATCGTCGGCGTCGTCATTTCGCTGTTCGGTGGATTCGGCTTCATCTTCTCCATCGCCGCCGTCGTTCTCGGCTTCCTCGGCAAGTCGAAGGAGGGCATTCCGGCCAAGCCTTTCTGGCTGACCGCGCTCATCACCGGATTCGTCGGAATCGGCATCTCACTCATCTGGCTGATCGTCTACATCATCATCTTCGCCACCGCTGCGGCGTCGGTCAGCAGCTACAACAACTACTAAAAACACAGTTGCGAAAGGCCCGCGCTCGGCGCGGGCCTTTCGTCGTTAAGCCCGTTCCGCGAGTAGCGCCGTGTGCTTGCCGGCGACTCGCGTGACAAAGAGCGTCGCGCTGTTCTTCCCCTTGAGGGCGAGTTTCGTGCGCAACTGGGCGGGGTCGACATCCACGCCACGCTTCTTGATCTCCAGCGTGCCAATCTCCCGGGCTGCAAGAGCCTTCTTAAGCTTTCGCTCATCGAAGGGAAGTGTGTCCGTGATGCGGAAACGATTGGCGAAGGGGGTGTCGACCGCGGCATCCGCTGTCAGGTAGGCGATTCCGGTGCTCAGCATCCTCGCGTCGATTCGGCGCGCGAGGTCGCCGATCAACCTGGCGCGGATGACAGCGCCATCGGGTTCGTACAGGTACTCGCCGAGCGTGCCGGTCTCGACATCCGCGCAGTCGACATCCGAACTGAGTTCCGCCGTGCCGTGGTCGCCGATCACCAGAGCGGATCGACGAATGCCCGGGCGCGCCACAGCGCCGAACCAGAGGCCGAGCTCGACGACGTCGTGATCGACGGAGATCCACTGCGCCTCGGCCTCGACCGGGATGAGGTCGCGATCGATGCCCGGCCCGAGTTTGATGCCTGTCGGTTGACGGCTGCCGATCTCGAAAGCGAAGTCGAGGGTCGGCGAGTAGTCCGCAGGATTCGTGAGGCGCGAGGTGTTCTGGTGGCCGGCCGTGCGGCGAGCCGGGTCGAGGTAGACGCCGTCGAATGCGTCGAGGTCGATGCTCGCGGCATCCGCGTTGACGACCTCGGCGTTCGGCCACGGAGCCAGGTTGTAGGAGGCGATGGCGGCGGTGACCTCGTCGAGTTCCACGGCCGTCACGTCGAGGTCGAGTGCCGCGATCGCGAGGGCGTCACCGCCGATCCCGCAGCCGAGATCCACGATGCGGCTGAGGCCTGCCGCCTGGAATCGGCCGGCGTGCATGGCCGCGACCCGCAGCCGAGTGGCCTGTTCGAGTCCGGCCTCGGTGTACAGCATGCGCGCCGCGAAGGGGCCGAACTTGCCCTCCGCTTTGGCCCGCAGCTTCGACTGGCCGAGCACCGCGGCGACGAGGCCGGGGGAGTGACCGGCCTTGCGCAGCTCGCCGACGGTCCTCACGACATCCGCTGTCGTCTCGTAGCGCGGAAGCGAGTCGAGTAGCCGCAGGCCGTCGCTCGACAGCAACTCCTGCAACTCAGTCCTGTCCATCCGCCCCATTCTGGTACGAAAACGCAGGAGATCCGCCGCGAACGCCTCAATCACTGCCTCGTTGGTAGCGGATGCGGCGGATCTCCTGCGTTTTCGTAAGCACGGTCGGGCGTAACTTCTGGCACTCCGATTGCACGAGTGCTAATGCGCGGCTAAGCTACATCTGGCACTCTCACAGTGAAAGTGCTAACCCAAGATTTCGAAGTTTTGAGAAAGAAGAGGTCAACCGTGTCGGTCTCCATCAAGCCGCTCGAGGATCGCATTGTCATCAAGCAGGTCGAGGCTGAGCAGACCACTGCTTCCGGTCTCGTCATCCCGGACACCGCGAAGGAGAAGCCCCAGGAGGGCGAGGTCGTCGCAGTAGGTCCAGGTCGCATTGACGACAACGGCAACCGCGTCCCGCTCGACATCGCCGTTGGCGACAAGGTCATCTACTCCAAGTACGGCGGAACCGAGGTGAAGTACGGCGGGGATGACCTGCTCGTGCTCTCGGCTCGCGACGTGCTCGCGGTGGTCGTCCACTAACTACGTTTCGTGAGAAGGCCCGTCCGGTTCGCCGGACGGGCCTTTCGCATATCCCTGATCGTGGCGGCACGCGCGTCCCGTCGCGCCTTGCCGAAGGCCGCCTGATCGCCCGGTACAGTTCGGAATGATCCCCGACCCAAGGACCAACATGCCGCGCTCCCGACCGCTCATCGCCCTCGTCGCGGCCGCAGTGACGATCTCAGCTCTGGCAGCATGCACGGCCACCGCTCCGATGCCGGTCCCGACTACCACGCAGAGTGCGACACCCAGCGGTGACGGTGTTCTCCGCATCGGCACACTCTTTCCGACCACCGGTGCGCAGTCCTACCTCGGCCAAGGGCAGGCGGCAGGCGTCGAGGCAGCGGTGCGCGAGATCAACCAGGCCAGTGGTGTGCTCGGCAAGCCTGTGGAGGTATTCCATCGCGACTCAGGGGATGCCACGACCGACACACTCGAGAAATCCTTCGCCGACCTGCAGACGAAACCGATCGACGTGATCATCGGCCCGTCGTCGTCAGTGCTCGAAGAGCGCCTGCTGCCCAAGGTGGTCGCGGCGGGCATCCCGCTGATCTCTCCGGCTGCGACCTCGGTGCGGCTGAGCAGCCTGAACGACACCGGATACCTGTTTCGCACCATCCCCTCCGCGGCCCTGCAGGGCGCTGCCCTCGGGGCGACCATTGGAGGTGGCAAGGCCAAGGTCGCGATCGTATATCTGGACGATGACACTGGCAACGCCGTGCTCGGCACGCTGAAGGCGAGTCTCAAGAAGTCCGGCGGCACACTCGTCGTCGCCCAGAAATACGTCGCCGACACCAAAGATTTCGCGCCGGTCATCGATGCTGTGAAGAAGGCGACACCGGATGCGGTGGTCTTCGTGAGTCCGTTCAGCGCGATGGAGCAGAACAAGGTCGTCATCACCCAGCTCTCCGCTGCGGGCTTCGGCGGAGCGAAGCTGTGGCTCACCAGCGACAACATGGCGGACTACTCCCAGGCGCTTCCGGCAGGCACCCTCACGGGCGTGAACGGCATCCTCGAGGGTGCAGAACCCGACGCAGCGTTCACGGCGAAGGTCAAGGCCGCGGATCCCGCTGTCGCCAATTTTCTGTATTCCGCAGAGGCCTACGACGCCACGGTTCTCGCCGCACTGGCCGCGACGGTCGCCCACGATGACGGCGGGCTGTCGATCAAGAGCCGACTGCGGGAGGTGTCGGAGGGCGGTATCAAATGCACCAGCTACCGCGAATGCCTCGACGTGCTCACGACCCGATCCGACATCGACTACGACGGCATCTCCGGCCCCATCGGTTTCGACAGGCGAGGCGATCCGAGCCCGGCACACTACGGCATCTATAAATACGATGCGGGCAACAGGTTCGCGCGAGTGAGCGGCGTCGTCGGCGGTTAGGCATCCGAACCCCGGAGGTGGAATAGCCGGGGCCTTATGCCGTTAATATTGACTACCGGAGTCCACAGTCGTAATCCGGCTTTTCACTCAGCATCAGCGGGAAAAAGAGGACACATGGACCAGCCAGATCCCTTCGGCTTTATCGGACTCACCTACGACGATGTCATGCTGCTGCCCGGTCATACCGACGTCATCCCGAGCGAGGCGGATACCACCACTCGCCTGAGCCGCCGGATCACGGTCTCGGCCCCCCTCCTCTCCTCCGCCATGGACACGGTCACCGAATCCCGCATGGCCATCGCGATCGCCAGGCAGGGCGGTCTCGGCGTATTGCATCGCAACCTCTCAATTGCCGACCAGGCCGACCACGTCGACAGGGTGAAGCGCTCAGAGTCCGGCATGATCACCAATCCGGTCACCACCACCCCCGACGCCACCGTCGCAGAGGTGGACGCGCTCTGCGGACAGTTCCGCATCTCCGGTCTTCCCGTCGTTGACGAGCAGGGCATCCTTGTCGGCATCATTTCCAACCGCGACATGCGCTTCGTCTCCCCGTTCGAAAAGTCGACGACCTTGGTGCGCGATGTCATGACGCGCATGCCACTCATCACCGCCCCTGAGGGCATCGACCCGGATGACGCTGTCGCGATCTTCGCGCAACACAAGATCGAGAAGCTGCCGCTCATCGATGCCGAGGGCCGGCTGCGCGGCCTCATCACCGTCAAGGACTTCGACAAGTCGGAGCAGTATCCCAACGCGACCAAGGACGACGCAGGGCGTCTCCGCGTCGCCGCCGCGATCGGCTTCTTCGGCGACGCGTGGGAGCGTGCGATGACCCTCATCGACGCCGGCGTCGACGCACTCGTCGTCGACACGGCTAACGGCGACAGCGCAGGGGTCATCGACATCATCCGCCGCCTCAAGAGCGACTCGGCCGCCAGGCACGTCGACATCATCGGCGGCAACGTCGCTACGCGCGGCGGCGCCCAGGCTCTGGTGGATGCCGGCGCTGACGCGATCAAAGTTGGCGTCGGCCCCGGGTCCATCTGCACCACGCGCGTCGTCGCCGGCGTCGGGGTACCCCAGGTCACCGCGGTGTACGAGGCTTCTCTCGCGGCGCGGGAGAGCGGCATCCCCGTGATTGCGGATGGCGGACTGCAGTATTCCGGCGACATCGCCAAGGCGCTCGTCGCCGGTGCCGACACCGTGATGCTCGGGTCGCTGCTCGCCGGCTGCGACGAGAGCCCAGGCGACCTCATCTTCGTGAACGGCAAGCAGTTCAAGAGCTATCGCGGCATGGGTTCTCTCGGGGCGCTGCAGAGTCGGGGAGAGAAAACCTCCTACTCGAAGGACCGCTACTTCCAGGCCGATGTGCCCTCCGACGACAAGCTGATCGCTGAGGGCATCGAAGGGCAGGTTCCCTACCGCGGCCCGCTCTCCGCCGTGGCGTACCAGCTGCTCGGCGGCCTCCGCCAGTCGATGTTCTACACCGGTGCGCGCACCATCCCGGAGCTCAAGCAGAAGGGTAAATTCGTGCGGATTACGGCTGCCGGCCTGAAGGAATCCCACCCCCACGACATCCAGATGACCGTCGAGGCGCCGAACTACTCGCGCTAGCTGCTCGTTGGTTGCTGCTCGTTGGTTACCCTCAACCCGGGTCATTGCGGCCGTGCCGGGTCAATGTAGTGACCCGGTACGGCCGCAATGACCCCGATGCACCGTCGCGGTCCACTCCTCACCGTCGGCCTGCGACATCCGGAGTCCCCAGCATGACGGCGTGCGGCTTGCGACCGCCAGCGAGCCTGTCACTCTCGTGCGATGGAGAATCTGGCCACCACGAACGGTATCTTTCTTACCTCTGATCTACGTGCTTTCGGACTCGACGGTTCGATTTTTCGCAAGGCGGCCGCACGTCGCCAGCTGGTACGACTACATCGAGGCGCATTCATGGATGCGGCGGACTTTGCGCAACTCGGCAGGAACGAAAAATATCGGCAGCGTGTGATCGGGGCTCTCATGGCGAGCAGGGGAGATCCCGTCGCCAGTCACGCTTCCGCCGCCGCGCTCTGGCGGCTTCCGATTATCGGTGGTTGGCCGGAGGTGGTGCATGTGCTGGCGCCGAAGTCCACTGGCACACGCACCGAGAACGGATTCACCAGGCACGCGCGAGGGTTCGACGACACGATTGTGCGCATCGACGGTGTTCGTGTCACGTCCCTTCATCAGACGCTCCTCGATGTGGCCGCGACTGCGACCTTTGCCTCGGCGGTCACCTCCATCGACAGCGCTCTCGGCCACGAGTTGGTCACGGGGGAATCGCTACTGAGCAGTTTCGACGCATCGGCGATGACGCGCTATCGTCGTCGGACTCTCCGCGCCCTCGAGTTCGGCACTCCTCTGTCAGGCTCAGCGGGGGAGTCGCTTAGCCGCGCCAATATCCACGAACTCGGTTTTCCCGCTCCGGTCCTGCAGGCGTCGTTTCGTGACGCGCGTGGGTATATCGGTGATACTGACTTCTGGCGGCCGGAGCACAACCGGATCGGGGAGTTCGATGGATTCGTCAAGTACACGAGGGCCGAATACACCGGCGGCCGACCGATCGAGGAGGTCGTCTTCGCCGAGAAGGTGCGCGAGGATCGCCTTCGCGCCACCGGACCGTCTGTCTCGCGATGGTTGTGGGACACGGCACTGCATCCGAAGCAGCTCTATGACCTCCTCTACGAGGCCGGGTTGCGGTCGAGTCGGCGCGGGGCATGATGACAAATGGGTCGATTAGGGAGCGACGGGTCATTACGTTGACCCGCTCGGGCCGCATTGGCCCGGTTTTCGCATTCCGGGCGAGGGGTCTGGGAGACGCGGCACCATCCGGAGCAACGGGCGACCCGGGTAGGCTTGACCCGTGAGTGACGTAGAAATCGGCCGCGCTAAGCGCGCTCGCCGAGTGTATGCCTTTGACGACATCGCCATCGTGCCGAATCGACGTACCCGAGACCCTCAGGACGTGTCGGTCAACTGGAGCATCGACGCGTACCAATTCTCGATTCCGATCCTCGCAGCGCCGATGGACTCCGTCGTGTCACCCGCGACAGCCATTCTCATGGGCAAGCTCGGCGGTCTCGGCGTGCTCGACCTCGAGGGCCTCTGGACGAGGTACGAGAACCCTGAGCCGCTATTCGAGGAGATCCGTTCGCTGCCGTCCGGCGAGGCGACCAGGCGCATGCAGGCGATCTACGCCGAGCCGATCAAGCCGGAGCTGGTGAAGACGAGGCTCGAAGAGATCCGCGCCGCGGGCGTGACGGTTGCCGGCGCACTCTCCCCGCAGCGCACCCAGGAGCTTTACCAGACCGTGGTCGAGGCGGGCGTCGACCTGTTCGTCATCCGCGGTACCACCGTGAGCGCGGAGCACGTCTCCAAGAGCCAGGAACCACTCAACCTCAAGAAGTTCATCTACGAACTCGACGTTCCCGTGATCGTCGGAGGCGCGGCAGGCTACACGCCCGCTCTTCACCTCATGCGTACCGGCGCGGCAGGCGTGCTCGTCGGGTTCGGTGGCGGAGCAGCATCCACCACTCGCGCCGCGCTCGGCATTCACGCTCCGATGGCGACGGCGGTGGCGGATGTCGCCGGCGCCCGCCGCGACTACATGGACGAGTCGGGCGGCCGCTACGTGCACGTCATCGCCGACGGCGGTCTCGGAACGTCGGGGGATATCGCGAAGGCCTTCTCGGTCGGAGCTGATGCGGTGATGCTCGGTTCCGCGCTGGCACGAGCCACCGACGCCCCTGGTGGCGGCTGGCACTGGGGTGCGGAAGCGCACCACGATCAGCTTCCCCGAGGCAACCGGGTCGAGGTCGGCTCGATCGCGCCGCTCGAGGAGATCATCTACGGGCCATCCACAGTCGCGGATGGCACAGTGAACCTGGTCGGCGCCCTGCGCCGGTCGATGGCGACAACCGGATACTCCGACCTCAAAGAATTCCAGCGGGTCGAAGTGGTTGTGGCCCCGTACCCGCCATTCGCAGGACGGCGTTAGCCGCCACAGCGGCTCAATCGAAAGAGGCAGTGTGATGGCCAAGCTGAAGACGGTAACCCGCTCGACGAAACTGGGGCCGGAGGAGCGCGCCGCAGCCATCGTCGCGCTGAAAGAGAAAGAGCTGGACATCCTTGTCGTCGGCGGCGGCATCGTCGGCACGGGGAGCGCTCTCGACGCAGTGACTCGTGGTCTGCGGGTCGGCATGGTCGAGGGGCGTGACTGGGCCAGCGGCACCTCCAGCCGATCATCGAAACTGGTGCATGGCGGCATCCGTTACCTGGAGCAGCTGGACTTCCGGCTCGTGCGTGAAGCTCTCAAGGAACGCGGGCTGCTTCTGCAGCGCATCGCCCCGCACCTCGTCAAGCCGGTGCGCTTCCTGTATCCGCTCAACAAACGCTTCTTCGAACGCATATATATCGGTGCGGGCATGCTTCTCTACGACGTATTGAGCTACACCGGTGGTCGCCCTCCCGGTGTGCCGCATCACCGCCATCTCACCAGGGGCCAGGTGATGCGCTCCGCACCGAGCCTCGCCCATGACGCCATGATCGGCGGCATCACCTACTACGACGCCCAGGTCGACGACGCCCGGTATGTCGCCTCGCTGGCTCGCACGGCATCCTTTTATGGTGCCCATGTGGCGAGTCGTGTTCGCGTCGAGGGCTTTCTCAAGGTCGGCGAGCGTGTCGTCGGCGTGAAGGCCCACGACCTGGAGACCGGCGAGCGTTTCGAGATCAAGGCGAAGCAGGTGGTGAACGCCACCGGAGTGTGGACGGATGACACCCAGTCGATGGTCGGCGAGCGCGGGCAGTTCAAGGTGCGGGCCTCCAAAGGCGTGCACCTCGTGGTGCCTCGCGACAGGTTCCAGTCGAATGTCGGGCTGATCCTCCGCACCGAGAAGAGCGTGCTTTTCGTGATTCCGTGGGGTCGGCACTGGCTGGTCGGTACGACCGACACGGACTGGCACCTCGACAAGGCGCACCCGGCAGCTACTGCGGCCGATATCGACTACATTCTCGAGCACGTGAACAAAGTGCTCGCGGTGCCGCTGACCCGCGAAGACGTCGAAGGTGTCTACGCTGGCCTGCGCCCGCTACTGGCCGGGGAGTCGGAGCAGACCTCGAAGCTGTCACGTGAACACCTGGTGGCGCACAGCGTGCCGGGCCTGGTGGTGATCGCCGGCGGCAAATGGACCACCTACCGGATCATGGCCAAGGACGCGATCGACGCCGCGGTATCGGCACTCGACGCGAACATCCCGAAGAGTGTGACGCAGGACATCAGCCTGCTCGGCGCCGAGGGTTACCAGGCCGCGTGGAACAAGCGTGCCAAGATCGCCCGCGCTTTCGGCGTGCACAAGGTTCGAATCGAGCACCTGCTCAACCGCTACGGCGTGCTGACGGATGAACTGCTCGACCTCATCCGCGAAACCCCGTCGCTCGGCAACCCGCTTCCGGGCGCTGACGACTATCTCGAGGCGGAGGTCGTCTATGCGGCTACGCATGAGAGCGCCCTGCACCTCGAGGACGTACTTGCTCGCCGTACCCGTATCTCGATCGAGGCCTGGGACCGTGGCATTTCCGCGGCGCCCGTTGCGGCCAAGCTGATGGGCGACGTGCTCGGCTGGAATGCGGAGCGCGTGGATCGCGAGGTCAACAACTACCTCAAGCGCGTGCAAGCTGAGCGAGACAGCCAACTTGAGCCCAACGATGAGTCCGCGGACCGCGTGCGGCTCGAAGCGCCAGATATCATCAACGCCAAGTAACACTCTGCAGGATGCGCACCGCTATCTGTGCGGCCCACGAGGCGTGTCCGCTGTCGTGTGGGGGGGGGGGGGGGGGCCGCCCCCCCCCCCCCCCCCCCCACCCCCCCCCCCACCCCCCGGCAACCCCGCGCGGGGAGCCCCCACAGTAAACCCCCCGGGGGGCGGGTGTGAC